>JAPWTX010000031.1 GCA_028275825.1 Ignisphaera sp.
CTCAGGATGTAGAGGCTTAGGCAAAAGTGATGATAATTGTTCCTAAATGCTTTATGTGGATAGAGTGTGACAGTTGATAAATGTTGAACTTCCTAAGCCAAGTTATGTTATTGTTATATCAACTACTTTTACCTTTCCAGTAAGGACACGTTGCACATATCTCTGGGTGTTTATCTACCCTCACTCTCCAAACACCATCTACATTAATTGTGTATAGTGTAGGTATTTGTATATCAAATTTTAATAACTTGCAAAGACCTGTTGTGATATCATAATATTGGCACTTAATGGTTTTTTCTTTGCCCATTAACATAATGTTTGCTAGGATTGCTGCAATGTCGGCCAGGTAGTCTTCTCTATCTCTTCTCTTGATGACTGATTTAATGTCTTTAATAATGCTTGGTATAGATGCTGTCCTTCGCTTGACAGGCTTGATGCTAACTTGTATTATTCTTTGTAGAATGTTTTCCTTCAGCACTTTCCTTCTCACTATATTATGACTTTGTACACAGATATTCTAAAACTTTTAGGCTTTACACTTACTAATTCATTGCATCAATCATGAAATGTATATAATTTACTTTATACACTATATTTTACGGGTTGCAACTTGAGTTATACGAATAAAAATGTTGAAGATTATCTGAAGGCTATTTATAAGCTTGAAGAGGTTTTAGGTCTTGCTAAGACAGGCGACATTGCAAAAGAACTTGGTGTCACTGCTGCAACAGTATCGAAGACTTTGAAGCGTTTAGAAGTGAGTAGGCTTATTGAGCGACTACCCTATGAAGGTGTAAAACTAAGTTCGAAAGGTAAGACCATGGCTATTACCATAATTAAGAAACATAGACTTGCTGAGTATTTTCTACATTACTATCTCAAATTTGATTTAATTAAAGCACACATCTATGCCCATATGCTTGAACACATGCCTGAAGATTTCTTTGATAAACTATGGATTTTCATGAATAAGCCTAGTAGGTGCCCACATGGAAATATCATACCAGGGTTACCTGAATACCGTGAAGAAGATTTGCGAGAGACAACAAATGATAATCCATTACCTAAGCTTAGAGAGGGTGCCTGGGTAAAGATAACTAGAATACTGTGCTCATTTCAACATAAATTAATTGAACAGCTGATTAAAGCAGATATTACAGTGGGTAGCATAGTCTATATAGAGAAAATAGGTGATTACAGTATAGCAATAAGAAGCTCTAGCAACGGCACTGCCTTAGAAATACCTATGTATCAAGCCAATTTCATTAGAGGCATAGTATTAAATGAAAAATAGCTAACAACAACCATCACGCTCTAATTTAAGACATGATTCTCTCAGCGCTTTGGCCCCACATCATCAGGTATCAGTATTTAGCATGCTCATCACAAGTAATTCAATAGCCAAGCAAGTATATAACAGATATTGCATCACCTATGTAGATCCCACAATATTTCAAACACATCTCATATACATGTACTTTAATCTTTATATCGGAATTCACATGTATAATGCGGTGCATGATCCCAGGACTTATGTTGAACATTAATTACTATGTAACAGCTCTTAGTAGATTTCTGCCAAAGAAAGAATTTAAATCTTTTGATAAAAGCAAGATCAATATTGATATATTACCTAAATTTAAGTCACGATTACTATTTACCATATCTACTTGGCACTGCTTCATATTACTTCTTTCTCCAATTTCTATCCAAAGACAAAGTACTTATATAGATGCAATGTTTCAACACAATATTAGTGCCCAGCAATAACTTTAATTCTTATTTAGCCTAGAAACGCTTTTGTAGTTAGTGCATGTTTTCTATAGTGGTGCATTAATAATGTTGGGCACAGTTGTAATACAGGGTATTGGTAGGAGTAGTTACATGATCATTAAAGTGAAAAAGCTAATTACGTTAAAGAGGTCAGAGTTTCAAGAAATTGTAATAGCGGAGTGCGAAGACTTCGGCAAAGCCCTGATTCTCGATGGCTATGTCCAGAGTACTGTTCGTGATGAATTTATATATCATGAAAGCTTAGTTCATCCAGCAATGATGCTACATCCAAATCCGAGAAGGGTTTTGATAATTGGTGGTGGCGAAGGTGCTACGCTTAGAGAGGTTTTAAAGCATGATACTGTTGAGGAAGCTATTATGGTGGATATAGACAAAGAGGTTGTCGAACTATCTAAAGAGTTTTTGCCTGAAATGCACCAAGGGTCTTTCTTCGACAGGAGGGCAAGGGTCATTATTGATGATGGTAAGAAATTTGTAGAGAGAGAGCTTGTAAGTGGATCGAAATTCGATGTAGTAATAATGGATTTAACAGATCCCTATTCAAGTAAAATTGCAAAAGATCTTTACAGCAAACAATTCTTTGAGGAAATATCAAGCATCTTGAATACTGATGGTGTTGTTGTAACACAAGCAGGGTCAAAATATTTCTATAGCGAGGTATATGAATCTGTTGTTAATGCTATAAAACAAGTATTTAAACATGTTATAGAATACCAGGTGTGGATCCCATCCTTTGGCTATTCATGTAATTTCATCATAGGATCCAAAGTATATGATCCTTCATTGATTACAATTGATTATTCAAATGAGAGATTGAAGGCAAGAAATGTAAAGACAAGGTTCATAGATGGAAAAAAGATTTCAGCAATGTTGTTAATGGGCACATACTAGATGTGTTTTCCATGCCTCAAAACCTTTAAAGCCATGTATACAACAGCAGCTGTTTCAATAGAAACTATTGTTATTATCGCAATGAGCAGCCAAGAAAAGGTGTTGCTAAAGTTACCAGGTGGCTGAGGTTGTATAGGGCTTTGTATATATGCATGCACAGTGGCATTTTTTATTATACCACAAAAATCTGCTCCAAGATAAGGTCGAATCATATAGTTTGAGATATTGCACATCCACTTCTTGTAATAATCTATATTATGAGAAGTGTTTATGTTGTATATACCTAGAGCTACTACATACCCGGTACTTGTACTATTAAACAATGAAATGAAGATTGTATTACTGCTTATGTTCTGTGATGAGAAAATCTTTGAATATCCGCTTAACACATTTATAGCAAAAGTATTTGAGAATGCTGGAATTATACTTTTCAGCAGCTCATCACTTATCCTTGGTACAAAGATGCGCGATGCTGTTAAGTTTAATTCTATTCTCTCAACAATATCTTGTATTAGTGTTAGAGATGGTAGAAGGCATAGCATTGCTCTGTATGAGTTTAGGGGGTCACTAATTTCAAGCCCATTTACATACATGTGATAATCTATAATTCCCTTGCTTGCATTTATGTTGAACCTTATATCAGTTCTCATTGGCAGATAATCTATCACGTTGCATCCTTGAGTTCCATTTAAGTAATGGGTAGTATAACTTGTCTTATTCAAATACACATCTATAAGACTAATCGAGGACTTGAGCTTGTTTTTTTCTGCAACCAGGGTATATACACCATTGCCATTCTCGATCACGTCTCCAACATTATAAGATTTATTATTTATTATATCATTCAATAGCGGTTTAAGAAAATCTGATTTAATAGAAAAGTTATAGGCACCAGGTATTACTACCTCGTATTTATGCCATTGGATTATAATGTTTCTTACATCGATCGCCATATTACCTTCAACATTCTCTTTTATAAGCATATGAGAGCTATTCTCTGCCATTGATGTAATTAAGTAATGTAACCTTTCCCCACCAATAAAGTTCACAATCATATTAATGCTAATGCTGACATTTGCTTGAGTACTTAGAGGAGATGATAACACTATATCTACAGTACTAGGAGAGTAAGATATTCTAAAAGCGTTCAAAGGTCTTTGAATAGACGTTGCATTATTTATATATATCCATGACACTTTTTGTTCATATATCAATAATTCATTGTTTTGCGCCTGTGTAGAGAAACCCTGCAACACTAGCGGTATGAGAAGTGAAACTATCAGTATAGATGTAATCGTTTTAAATTCGAATTGAAGTCTTCTAATCAATGTGATTACCATATTATTTATTTGTTAGCTAGAGCTATTATTACTTTATCGAGTAATTTCGCTAAATTCCTTATATTACATGTGTTGAGAAATACATCTATGTATTTGTATTTATAAAGCTTTTTATTGAAACAAAATGCGATAGAGAAATTACATATCTTAAACATCTCGACGTCATTTATATTATCACCTATGCAAATAAACCTTGGTTCCTCACCACCTAAATGCCTTCTAGCATACTCCATCAATGCTTCTCCCTTTCCATTTAAATCAATGTACTGCTCTACATATCCTGTCAAAACACCATTACAAGTCTTTGGCACAACCATTATATAATCATTAAAGCCAAGTTCTCTCACAGCCCTTTCACCAAGAAGATTAAAGCCCCCAGAAACTGCAACAAATAAGGCATTGTTTCTATACTTTTGCCTAACTCTAACTAATTCCTCTATACCACTTCTCCAAGGTAGGTACAAAAGAATTTTATTAAATATATCAACTGATATCCCAGCCCATAAAGAAAACTCCCTATAAACCCACTCATCATAGGATATAAGACCATCTACAAAAAGTCTGAAATTATTCTTAGCCCTATGCTGACTATTTAACATGAGATGCATGAAAGACCATGAGCTTGAAATAGGGGTGAGGGTGCCATCAACATCAAATGCTACTACTAGAACCAATTGCAAAACACCTAATTCCTAAGTATCACTAGCGTTGCAGAAACAAAAAAGATTTTGAGGCTTTCAATAAAAACTCATTAATTCGTTTACTGAGTAATTGAAAGGATCTATTTTCGCACCACTTCAAGCAGCTTCTTAAGTTCCTCCTGCACCATAAATTCTATGTCCTTTGCATGAACCCTTATTAGATGTAAATACATCCCTCTTTTTGTAAATGGTCCTTTATCACAAAGATTGCATCGTAATCCTCCATTTCTCTTCACAAGGGTTACAATCATTTTATCAATGGATCTTTCAAATAAGGGAGCAATTGAAGGTGCCACTAAATCTTCTAATTCATACCTCTGAGTCAATGCTGATGCTTTCCTAGCCACATATTCAACAAGCTTCTTTAAAGCTATCTCCTGCCTCATTAAGGTAACACCTCAGTAACATCCACTGTGATACTCAGTATCACCCACATAATTTAAAGCGTGAGCCTCATAAGAAGCAATACAGAACTACCTTGCAACGCATTTCTCATATTGCTGAAGGAGCTTTTTGACATCGTTTACTAGCTCTTCAACACCCTTCTGTTTGTAGTATGTGTAAGAAACCTTGAGGATTGCACTAATTGATACACATTTTTCTTCTGGCACTATGCATAGAAATTCTATTCTACCTTCTAGAAAAGGTTCTGAAACCTTGATGTTATGAAAAACTATCTTCACTTTATTTAATTCAATGTCACTGCTGTTTTTCTGTTCAGCAAAACTAGTCTCGCATGGATATAGATCTGAAATTATAATGATATTCTCATCTTCAAAGACGAAGACAACTTTTTTGTGTTCATCAACTATAAGCTCTGTGTATGACATGGCAAATCTCTATTGAGAGTACACGACTAACGTAAGCTCACTCCCGCAGAAGGGGCATATCATATGAAGCCTCTTAGCATCGGCTTGGCAATAGTATATACCATGCTTAGGACCGCATTTTGGACATTGATATAGTATGTCATCGCCTAAATAAAGCTTCTTTGCACAAATACCACATTTGACCTCATACCACCCTTTATGTCCAGTTGAATTGCATCCTCTAGGTCTTAGCATAGATACACACCTCTTCAAATTCTACACACATGATGCCTCTTCTAATAACCTACTGAAGTTTTATAAGCTGAAATGCTGTAATCATTATATAGATAGATCATGACTGTAAATATTATTGCTTTTTCCGATGTGCATGCCTTTCACTATCTAAATTTACTCATAACCTCGTTAAGTAAACATGCATTCAGCAATGTTGATGCAATTGTGCTTGCAGGAGATATTGTGGATAAAGGAAAAGTAGAATCAATGGATCTTACCATTGGAGTCCTGAAGCGTTTCTACCCCAATATTTTCAAAAAACCTCTAATTATAGCCATATTTGGTAATGAAGAATATATGGGCACTGAGGAGATGTATTATCGCAGATACCCGCAAATTACATGGCTTAATGAAACCTATCACATACTTAACTTAAATGGTCTTGACATATGTTTTGTTGGAAGTAGGGGTGTTTTAAAAAAGCCTACGATATGGCAGGAAAAGAATGTAAAGGATATGCAACTTATTTATTCTAGAAGATTGAAAAACATCGTCGAGGCTGTCACAGAATGCAGGAAACATGAATACTATACTATACTTGTTACACATTATGCATCAAGCTATTCTACTGTATATGGCGAAAGAATGAATATATATCCTCATCTAGGATACCCAATAATTGAGGAGCTACCGACAAAACCTAATATAGCAATTCATGGTCATGCACATAATGCTTTAAAACTCGAAGCACTCATAGAAAACACAATTGTTTATAACGTATCATTACCTGCAAGAAAAGATATTACACTTATTACGCTAAGACCTTGATAATGTAGAGTGATGCAAACATTATATAAGGCATTAAATAACTTAGATCGTGTCCTTGTTTCCTAAAAGATAAGTCTAGTCTTAGCAACTCTGGCGCTCTAGCCCTACTTAAATCAACATTATCTGGCAAAGCATTTTTTGCTAGTTCAATAAACGTAGCTGAGAGAGTAGCATTAATGTTGTTGAGATTTCTGAAAGATTTCTCCGCAATTAATAGTGCTTCCAAAATTCGTTGATGATGTGTTAGAGGCTCAAATGCCTTGATATATTGCGATAGAATTGAAAAAAGACGTGCTAGGTCTATTCCCTCCACAGCCACTCTTCTTTCAGAAAGCTCTGCAAGCTCGATAGCCTTTGCGAATTCTCCTCCAACGGCTCTCAATGACTTAACCACTTCAGCAACTTCATTTGGTGGTGTAGAGTGCATAGCGTTGTAAACTCTTCTTAGAGCGTCATGGAAATCCTTTGCAACAGTAGACAAACATGTATCTATATATATAATAATTATCGCACTTATTGCGACAGGAATATTAATTCTATATCCTACGTCTTGCAAGAGAAGTGATGTCCCTTTCGCTATCATTCTTCCTATTTCTAAATCCTTCACACCTCTATTCCCATACTTGAACTCCTCCATAATCTTATTTACAGTAGTGTAAAGCGTTATAGTAGGTATTAACGCAGAAAAAATGCATTGTTCATAGTCATCTGAAGGGCTTAATCTATGTGGTGAGGCTATCTTAGGATAGCTACTACAGGCATAGAACAGTGCCTTAACAACGTCCAGAACCAATTCTTCACGCCTTCAATTAATCTTATGCTGCGTGAGGTCTTATTAGTTTATCCAGGTTAATTATTCATATGAATAACTATGAATATGCCGCTCCGTATCCTATTTTCAGTCACTTTAATATTGTACTGCCTCTATGTACTCATGGATCATCGACTAGTCGCTGCATCCATTATCATAGCTCTTGTAAATATTGCTGTAGTACGTAATCACAGATTTGTTGTAAAACTACCTTTTATGAAAATTGGTTTAGATGTTAAGGGTGCTTTAATACCGCTAGCTTCCTCTATACTAATATTCATTCCAGCACTATTAAGGCAATGTTTTGAGTTTTTTGCTCTACTAGCAAGCCTTGCTATAGCACTCTCATCCCTCAACACTATAATGATGGAGAGATTATTTGCTGTGAATGTGATGAGCTATACTATATTGTACTACATAGCTTCCTATATACTTTGCGGCAATAATACCCTCTATCTCTATACCCTTCCACTCGCAATACAAATAGGCATTGTGATAGGCTCAGATATGCTGCACTATATTTACATAAAGAGGTATAGTACTAATACGGTTTTGGTTATAGGTGGTGCAGAAGAGTGTGATGCTATATATCTCTCCACAATACTTGTACAATGGCTTGAAATCCTACGGCATATTATAATAACACTTATATTCAGTGTAAGACTCATGTAATCAAAAAGAGAGTTGTTGATGCATATGAAAGTAGGTGTTGTAGCTGACAAACCCACGCCTCCTTGGAGTGTCAGGCAAATAATGCTAGCTCTTGAAGAGCTTGGAGCAAACGCTTTTTACATAAGGCCCTCCAATATAGCTTCCATTATTGGAGACCCCTATAGCATAATCTTCACAAATACATTAAAACCTGTAGATATCGATGCAGTTGTACTTCGTGATCTCGGAGTTGCAACTACTGTTGAAATGTTTTTACGTAGAGTAGATTTATTTAGGCATATAGAGCTTGAGGGCATACCTGTTATAAATCCAATTGAATCATTCATCACGGCCAGAGACAAGTATATGAGTCTTTGCCTGCTCAGTAAAGCTGGAATACCTGTGCCCAAGACAATTGTTTTAGAGGATTTCTATGCTGCAACAAAAATCGCAGAAGAGTTTTCTAGAGCTGTAATAAAGCCTCTCATTGGGAGTCTAGGACTTGGGGTATTAAAGGTTGAGAACCCTGACTTAGCATATACAATAAGTAAGACATTGGCTCAAATAAAGCAACCAATATATGTTCAGGAATACATAGAGAAGCCGAATAGGGATATAAGAGTGTTGGTAATAGGTGATGAAATTGTTGCTGCATATTACAGAATACAGCCTACTCCAGGTAACTGGAAGACAAACATATTTCAAGGAGCAATAGCCCAACCAATAGAAAGACTAGATGAAGAACTAAAGGAATACTCCTTTAGAGTGCTAGAAACGCTGAAGCTTCACTATGCAGGAATAGATTTTGGTGAATCGAAGAACGGCTACATAGTTTTTGAAGTTAATGCAGCACCTCAGTGGAGAGGTATACAAAAAATAACTGGGATAAACCCTGCTAAAAACCTTGCAAAATTCGTTATTCGGATGAAGAAGAGATGAAGAAAAGCAAACCATCTGAAAGAGCTTTATGATGAAAAGCTCTCGCACTGATTTATATTACTTAAATATGTAATTGACCATAGCATTATTATGTTGCAAAGTTGTAAAAAGATGTGTTCTTTGTTAATAGGCTTAGAGAATATACTTCTTTCTATTCCTCTTCTATAAACACTATGTTCTCTAGTTTAAAACCTAGTTCCTCAACTAAAATTTTCTTGAGTTTTGTTCTATGATCTCCCTGAATTTCTATTCTACCATTTTTTACTGTTCCACCTGCAGCAAGTTTTGTCTTTAGATATGAGACCAGCTTCTTTAAATCAAAAGCTTTCTCGTCTATTCCTTCAATTACTGTAACAACTTTACCCATTTTTCTATGTTCAAGCCTTACTTTTATTACTTGAGATTCCAATTCAAGTTGCATACATAGCTCTGGTGGTAAGCCCACGCACTCTGGCTCCGCTTTCATTTGTTTGCATGCCCAAGACACTTTGCGTAGAAGAGTTTAAAAGCGTGCTTCAGTAAAAACATGTAAATGAGATTGCTAATAGTGCTCATTAATTGCTCATGCTTTGTACGTATCTGCAAACATCTCTGACCTTCTCTCCATAAAGGACGGGATTCCATTATAAGCATTTAGCGAATAGCCCATCACTAGCTGCCTAGAGACTCAAAGCCCCATGGCTCTCCAAAAACCAGGACAACCATATACATGAGCTTCGAAAAGCTCAAAACATCCTCACAACACTAAAAGAACTCAAAAACCTAAAACACCTTGTCAATGGAAACCCCAGGAATAGTGGAATTAATATGTTTTCCAATAGCTTAAAAGTATTCACAAACATTAGCATATCTCATTAACACTAAAAAGTATTTAAAGATAATTTATTATTAAGCATTTACAACTCGCTTCAAAGGGACTGCTCTCTAGGGGATTTGCCATGGTAAAGTATATATGTGTGCGCTGTGGAAGAGAATTTGATGAAACACAGTTAGCTGTTATGATGAATGTGCGATGCCCTTATTGCGGTTATAGAGTTATAGCAAAAGTTCGCAGTAGTGAAATAAAGGTTGTTAGAGCTGAATGAATCTGTGCTAAACAAAAATAGTTTTTAGTTTTGTAATTGGTTTGTTGCCATTCATCACAAAATCATCTCTAAACTATTTTCATGGTTTAAATAACAGGGAGCATGTAACTATTCATAACAATAATTTGAAAATATGTGAGAATCTCTATATAGGAGCAAAACAGTAGTGTGTGGAAAAGTATTAAACATGGGGCGAGCTGTTTTCTACTTTCCCCTCTATTCTTTCTCTCCTAGCTCTTCACCACTCAACACGCTGGTAAGCTCTTTATATCTATTTCTTACTGTTACTTCAGTAACGCCAGCTGCCATTGCAACCTCTTTTTGCGTTCTTCTTTCATCGTTTAGTAGTGCAGCTATATAGACCGCTGCTGCTGCTACTCCTGCTGGGTCTCTTCCTGCTGTAATCCCTTTTTCTCTAGCTTTCTGAATAATTTCTATAGCTGTTTTAACTGTAGCACCACTTAATCCAAGTATTGATGCTATGCGTTGCGCATGCTCAGCGGCATCGACTATCGGTATCTTTAGAGAAAGTTCTCGTACAAGTAGTCTATAACATCTAGCTATCTCTTTTCGTGCACTCTTAGAAAACTTAGCAATTTCATCCAAGGTTCTTGGAACCCCATGAATCCTGCACGCAGCATAAATTGCTGCTGCAACCATGCTATCTATTGCTCTACCCCTTACAAGCTCCCTCTCAACAGCTCTTCTATATATCATTGCAGCCTCTTCCCTTACACTCCTAGGCAAATTTAGTTGTTCAGCTAGCCTTTCAAGTTCATCAAGCGCCTGCATCAAATTTCTCTCAGCCGCACTCTGGACCCTCATTCTGGTATGCCACTTCCTAATCCTTATCATCTCCAATCTCTTCTTTAAATCTATTTTCCTACCTGTAACATCCCTGCCATACCAGTCGATAACAGTTGAAAGCCCGCTGTCATGTAGTGCTATATTTATAGGACTCCCAGCTCTACTCCTCCTGTCCCTCTCCTCAGCAGTGAACGCCCTCCACTCAGGCCCTCTATCAATTACATGTTCTGCTATAACTTCACCACTATCTGCACATATCCACTCTCCTCTAATCTCATCATAAATAATGTTACCACTAGGGCAACGTGATAATATATCCTCTTGAGAAGGCTCAGAAGGTCTAATAACCATTGAATAGCGCCTCTTAAGCTTATTCTAGTAAAAATTTATAAACTTTTCGCTAAAATAAATAATTTAAATTTAACGCTTTCAAGAACTCCTTTACTTTTATACATAAAACAGTGCTGAATTCTAGTACAATTCAATTTTATACTGATCTAACAAACCAGCTAATACCATAACACTTTTCAGCTCAATTGCAATGATTTATATTACTCCCAATTAATAGATTTTACATAGACTCAACAATGAGTTACACCTAAAATGTGAACTGCTTTGAAGATGACGGCTAGAAGTCAAAATTATATGATTCCATTCCACTCAATGTAATACCTAGACAATGGAAACCCCCTCACGTTAAACCCAGTAACTACCTATTGAACTCACAGAAATCCCAAAGCTTCTATGAGCGAGATGAAAGACACTAGATGCGACAAATAACCATGAATTAACGAAGATGAACATCTAGAGGCAGATGAGCCCCCTACCAAAATTAGATTTTAATTCGAGAGAAAGATCATATTTGCAAAAAATTTTTATAAACTAGGTAGCATATTGTAAAAGTTGCTGAGCATGAGTAGCCGGGTCGTCTAGCGGCCAAGGATGCGGGGCTCTGGCCCCCGTGACCGGGGTTCGAATCCCCGCCCGGCTACCAACATTTCATCTCCACATTCATGTACTGAAGTATCATGCCTGCTATCTCTATAATTATTTTAGCCCCTAGGAATGCTGTGACTTCGCTTGGGTCGTAACGCGGTGCTATTTCAACAACATCGACAATGTAGACATTTTCATCAATTATCCTCCTTAGAATTTCTAATAGTTCTAAGGGTGTTGCACCTAAAGGTTCAGGTGTTTGAACCCCTGGAGCATAAGCAGGGTCTATGAAGTCCATATCTATAGATATATACTTTGGTACTTTTTTGCATTCCTCAATAGCTTTAACCACATTATTCATGTCGTTTTCAGAGACTTTGCCGAGAATCTTTACTATCTCTACTCTGCTACTATTAACCGACTTCAGGTAATTCACTTCTTCCTTACTCAAGGCTCTAGCACCTATAATTACTATTTTTTTATGTGGAGCCTCCTCAATTATGCGTCTCAAAACTGTTGCATGATTGTATCGTGATCCTAGGTATTCTTGCCTTAAGTCGCTATGCGCATCGAAAACTATTAGACAGGGGTTTTCAAATATACTTGCAAGTGCTTTAAAAGATGGAAGAGTTGTTGTGTGTTCTCCACCTAGGATAAATAGCCTTTTTTTCTTCATTAAAATTGTTTGTACAACATGCTCTATTCTCCTCATTGATTCAACTACATCACCTGGTGCTAGCACTGCATCACCAAGGTCATGAAAACCCACTTTCTCTACATCTATATTTGTAAATGCTGTACAGAGCTCCAATGATCTTGAGGCTTCTCTTATAGCCCTTGGAGCTTCTGCACATCCTCCCCTGTAAGAAGTTGATATGTCCAGAGGCACTCCTATTATGGCGAGCATAGTATTTTCTAGGGATTTACCAAAACCTAGGAAATGATATCTTTCTGAAACAGGAGTTGTATACAAGTATTCTGCTTCACTCATAGCCATCACAATTCGGTAAAACATTTAATGCCACAAATTTTTAAGCATATAGAAAACGCTGTAGAGTGGTGTGCAAATGTCTTCAAAATTCGATAAAATAATTGACTATGCAGTTAGAAAAGGCTTCTTTTGGCAGTCTTATGAAATCTATGGCGGGCAGGCAGGTTTTTATGACCTTGGCTCACTTGGTGTCTTGCTTAAAAGCAACATCATTGAGTTATGGAGGGAGTTCTTTGTAAAACAACATCAAGAATTTGTTGTAGAGATTGAAACACCTATTATAGCCCCTGCGATAGTGTTTAAAGCAAGCGGACATGAGGAAAATTTTACAGACTACGCAGTTGAATGTCTTCAATGCCACAGAACATTTAGAGCAGATCACTTAGTAGAAGAGAGGCTGGGTATTTCAGCTGAGGGTCTGAAGGCAGAGCAAATTGAAGAGGTTATCAGAAAAAATGACATTAGATGCCCAGTATGTGGAGGCCCCCTAGGAAATGTTTATAGATTTTTACTTCTATTCCAAACTTACATAGGTCCCTACTCTCCATCAAACCTAGCATATTTAAGACCTGAAGCAGCTCAAGGAATGTTCATAAACTTTAAACGCGTTTACGAGCTTATGAAAAGAAGGCTCCCCTTCGGAATAGCTCAAATAGGCAAAGTCGCACGAAATGAGATCTCACCTAGGCAAGGGCTTATAAGGCTCAGGGAGTTCACGATTATGGAGATAGAGTTCTTTTACGATGAATCCAACCCGACCTGCGACCTGCTTTACGAAAACTGCTCTGATGAATATATAAATATTTTACGAGCTGAGGACAGGGCGAAAGGCATTGATAAGCCATTGCCCATTTCTGTTAGTGAGGCTGTTGATGAAAAGATTATACTGAGTCCCTGGCTAGCCTATTGGATGTGTATAGCAAAGAAGTTTGTGAATGCACTTGGTGTACCAAATAATAAAACGTATTTCGAGGAAAAACTACCTAGTGAAAGAGCTCACTACTCTAAACAGACATTTGATCAAATAGTGATTGTAGAGAGATGGGGAAAGCTTGAGGTATCAGGACATGCTTATAGACATACATATGATTTAGAGAGGCATATAGAATTCAGCAGAGCTGATCTTTACGCAATTAGACAGCTTAAAGCCCCGAAGATAATTAGGAGGAGTGTTGTGAAGTATGATAAGAATGCTGTTATCAGTTTCTTTGGCACTAAAGCTCCACAAGTGTTTAAAGTTCTTGCATCTTTAAGCAGCGAAGCCCTAGCTAAGATTGTTGCAGAATCTAAAGGAGATGGTGTTGTTGTTGAAGGCATTGAAATACCTAAGACAATATTTAGAGTAGAGGATGTTGAGGAAAAGGTGTGGGTTGAAAAAATCATTCCACATGTAGCTGAACCCTCATTTGGTGCAGAAAGGCTTTTGTACATAGTTTTGGAGTATGCATATAGTGAGGATGGGGGTAAAGTAATAATGAAATTCCCCAAGAGAGTGGCTCCTATAAAGGTAGGTGTAACACCTTTGGTAGATAGAGAACCTCTTGAAGGGATTGCTCATAGATTATTTAAAGAGCTGAAGAGGCACTATTACGCTATGTATCTGGAAGGAGATTCGATAGGAAAGAAATATGCGCAAGCTGATGAACTAGGAATACCATTCGTAGTTACTGTTGACTATGAGAGCCCAAGCAAAGGTGATGTTACTATCAGGGATAGGGATACGAAAAAACAAATCAGAGTACCCATAGACGGCGTTGTAAAAGTAATTGATGCAGGGCTTAAAGGTGTTGACATTTTCTCTCTGGGGTATCCCATTATTGAACGAGTTGAGGATAAGGAATAAAACAGTTTTTAAGTTGCAAAGACATATGGCTATATTAGCACGCTTCGCTTTCCAAGGGTGTCTTTTTAATTGAGCGGTGAAAAAGCTGAAGAAGAAGTTCATGAAGAAGAAAAGCCTCAGGAAAAGATGGATTTAAAGAGGCTCTTAGCAGTTATACCGCCTCCATCCGAAGTACTGAGCAGAAAGCGACAAGGCATTAAAGAGAAAAGGATAAGGCTGCTCTATGATAGTAACATTAGCGAAGAAGAGGCTAGGATATCACCTTTTCTAGCTAGGGAGTTAGGTGCTAAGGAATACGTCGAAGTGAGCGTTGCGGGTAAGAAAAGATTTAGACTTAAGGTAAATATAGATGAAAATATCTCGCCAGATTATGTGTATGTTAACTCTGAACTTATGAAGAAAAATGGCGTTGCAAACAACAGTATATGCACTATTAGAGCTGTTTAGTATTGATGATCTAAAATGAGCTTAGTCTCGTTGTTGGAAACAGCAGTCCATAGACACGCCAAGCATATAAGAATGTATAGGAGGCTTAAAATAGAGTCTCTCAATGAGCGCACTATTGACACTGTTAAAAGGTATGTAGGTAGATTGAGAAAGTTTACAATAGATATAAGCACTATTCTTAGTAGTATAAGCGAAGATGTTATACTTAGTATGGATCAGGATTCCTTATCCCGATTAGATTTACTAACATTCTACATATATGAAGTGGCTGTAAATGAGGAAGAAGAGGTATTAAAAGCCTTGCTGATACTTCAAAATGAGTTAGGAATTGAGATAGTTAGCTATAAAGATCTAGAGCATGTAAGAATTGTTAGAGATCTAGCTAAAAAAATTAACGTATCTATTCAGCCCCTACTTAAATAATAGTGAAAGCTATGGTGTTACTATGAAATTTGTATTCAAAACATTGAAATTTCTTATTGATTGAATTGGAGCAGAAAATCTATGTAAATGCCACATCAAAGTTTTATCGTTAAACAAAGTGATAGAACAATACAATATTGTATGGAATCCAAAGAAGGTACTCATAGATACATTAAAGTATTTATATCCTCTTCACAATTCAGACAACTGAAGCATGTTTGCAAAAAGTGGATTTCCGTGGTGTAAGTGTCTTGGCTAGCAATGTTATAGAACCTGAAGAACTGCAATTGAAGGTTTCATTAGCTGAAGAAAGCATAATAGAGAGTATGAGGAATGCTGTTGCCAGGTTTGTGGAAATAGTTGACGAAATCAGTAAGATAGTAGAAGATCTTCTCTCAATGCGTTTTGAAGGTGCTAGGAACAGGGTTCAAAAATCTCTAGCAACATATGCCAGTTGTAAAGAAATTGTTGAAACCACGTATCTGCGCTTCGCACGGACATCTACATTGTTAATGCATAACCTTCATTACTTAAATCTGTTAAACTCGCTTAGCTCAATGCTGCAAAATGTTCACAGAATGTTAATACATTTGCTCCCCGCAGGTAAAAACATGGTGAGTAGTGATGAGAAGGCTCTCTTAAGTCTTCAGAAATTTGTGGCGCTTCTAAACATGTACTTGAAAACATCTTTAGAGTTCTTTAACGCATATCTTTCACGATCTCCTAAAACCGAAGAACTTTTAAATCAATTATCAAAGATTTCAAATGATTTAGAGAGCTATATTAAGGACCTTGTACTCAATAATTCGCACTTCAATCAGCTAACCCCAATAACACTAGATATGGAGACCTTAGCTTATTCAGCTACAAATCTATATGAGGCGACGTTATGTCTGTACCTAGCCAAGAAAAGCTGAAGTTTGAAGTACACGTAATTGGCTGGAAAAGCATTGTAATGGATGCTGAGAGATCTGTACAACTTTTCAAAATGTTTTTAGGTAGACCTCTAGGTATTTCGAAACCAGATCCAAACACTGTATACAGGGTTCCTTTAGTGCTCTCCATGTATGAGGTGCTCTATTTGTGTGAAAAAGGTTTTGCTGAACCTATGCTAAGCTCTAAGAAGATTGATTGCAAAGCTCTGGAAAAGTACTTTGTGAGCATGATGCCAAAGTTTAAAAGAAAATACCTGGTGTTTAAAGATCTTAGGCAACGGGGCTATATAGTGAGAAGTGGTATGAAGTTTGGAACAGATTTTACAGTATATGAGCTAGGGCCAGGTCTTGAACATGCTCCGTATGTTGTTACGGTGGCTTCAGCGTCAGATCGCCTTAAGGCTGTTGATATTGTTGGGCTTGGGAGGCTAAGTCATAGTGTTAGAAAGAAATCCGTTCTCGCTATAGTGGATGAAGAAAAGAACTCTGTGAACTATATAGTTTTTAAATGGGTTAAGGTATAACTTCACTTGTATTATGCCCTCTGGCTGACCATGTAAAGTGGTGAAGTTGTTGAAGGATGACAGAAATGAGTTGAAGCATTATTCTCAACGCTTTGACAAACATAAGTCTCATCCTTACACTAAAAGGGAAGAAAGGTATGGGGGCAGGGTACAGCAATCAGAAAGAGCTGAGAGAATGCAGAGATCACAACCTGTTGAGAGGTATCAGGAGCCTACACCCAAGCCTATAGGCACTTACTGTAATCCTGCATGTCCATTATTTAGATGTGCAAAAAAAGCTTTGATAATAAAGCTTGTTAATGGCAGACCTGTTGCTTGGTGTACTTGGGTAAATGATGTGTGCATTGTTCACAAATGTCAGTATGCTTCCTGTGCAGCTAGATACTTGTTACCTGATGGGAGATGCCTTGCAGTGCTTAAAAGTAGTGATAAAGGAGAGGATGAATTTATGAAAGAGCTTGAAGAGGTGAAAACTAAGGAGAATCTGAAGAACTTGCTGAGCCGTAGAGGACTTCGCAAGGATCTGGGTATAGAGGAGCTCTAGACCCCTTCCACCGCCTATAGAGATCGTGCTTGATGCCCAGAACGTCTAGCACCTTGCCCACAATGAAGTCTACAACATCTTTTATTGTCTGAGGATAGGTGTAAAACCCTATAACAGCTGGTATCACGTGGATGCCGAGCCTAGCTGCTTTAAGAAGTATTGAAAGCTCCACAACGCCCAGTGGAGCCTCTCTGACCACTGCTACTACTGGTTTTCGCATTCTTAAGCCAATAAGAGCGGCTCTAACAATAAGGTTTTCAGCAATGCCGTTAACCACCATTGCCATTGTCTTTATAGATGCAGGAGCTATTACATAGCTATCAAGAGCATTGCTGCTGCTACCTATATCAGCCCCTATATCACCTTCTCTGTAGACGGCTATAGAAAGGCTCTTCAGCTTTTCAGAAAACCAGTGCCTACTTATACACTCATATTCAGCTACTGTGAGAGCCTCATCTGATATTGACACATATATTTCATGGCCAAGACTCTTCAAAACTTCGGCTAGTCTGAGGCCGATGACACACCCACTAGCCCCTGTAATGCCGAGAAAAAGCTTCATGGTGTGTCAGACCTGCGCGAGCCTATCATAAAATCAACCCTTTCGAGCTTCATCATTCTAAAGAAGGCGCCGGGGGGAGGATTCGAACCTCCGACCACGGGGTTAACAGCCCCGCGCTCTACCAGCTGAGCTACCCCGGCACCTCTTGACAAGGCTGGGCTACCTATGCAGAAATAGTTCTGTGAGGCTAAAAGCTTATATCATTACTTGGCTTTTTCCTATTGCAATGAGTTTCTTCAACCTCATGTATAATGCTAACAGCAAGCCATAGAGTGGTGCTGTAAGTGGGTCAGTATTTATCTTTACATAGGTTATGTGTTTATATGCAGGGTGTGCCCTTATCGATGTTAACACTTCTCGAACTATATGCTCCTCTGCTGTGGTGTAGAATAAGGCTATAGAATCTGCAAATCTTGTGTACATATCTACTTTGTCTACTGTGGTGTACAGATACCCGATGTCACTAAGCTCTTCGCCTATTGATAGCAGGGAATGTGTTGTTACTACAATGCTACACCTTTCTGTTGCTTCGACAGCTTTGCTGTATGCTTCTAAAACATCTTTGGCAATGTTAGAGATCTGTGTTTCCCCTTCCATTCTCTTTATCCTCCTTGACTCAGCCCCTATGCGTAGACCTAGCTTTATGTTTGCTAAGTTGATTGATAGTCTATACAAGTTTTCATCAATTTCAATTGTATCTTTATACTCTGCTATAGCATAGCTTGCTAATTCTTGCAAAGGCTTTGAAAGTAATGTTAAGAGGTCTGCGCCTAGAAGTCTAAGTGTTTGGCGAACTCTGTTAACACATCCTTGGCTTCGAGATGAAGAAAGAAGTATTGTGTATTCAACAAAGTCACTTATGTAGGGTAACAACATGTTATGAGCATAGTCCCCACTTATAGCGATTATATTTGTTTCTCCTAACGATATCCTCAAAATGGTTTCTAAGTGCCTTGCTACACCCTCTACAGCACCGCAGTACATTATGGCAATACTTTTTTTACCTAGAAGTTTGCTGGCGAGCATATCAACAATGATTTCAGAAATTTTCTCGCTTTTCTCCAAAAACCTTATTAGAGGTTCTAATAACTCTATGTCTCTTCACCATATTCCTCCTCGTGAAGAAGCTCTAAGAACACTTCCTTGTAGTACTCCTCTTTTTCCTGCTCTATCTCCTCTTTCTTTCTGCTAACCTTCTTACCCTCACTAATAACAGAGGTTGTCTTAACTCTATCCGTAGATGTTGTTGATGCGCCCACTGTGTACTCCTTGCCATGAGGCAGAATTTCATAACCACATTTACTGCACCTTAAAGCATATGTACCATCATCTCTTTTCACAGGCATCATAAGACCTCCACATTTTGGGCAGAACTGCACCAAATTTCTTCACCACTCTATTTTCTGATGTGCCTAAAGCTCTCATCTTTCTAGGTTTATAAGTTTATAGCCCTTAAGAGCTGCTCTAGACTAATGGATCCTAAAATTTCTAATCAATTGTCTGAAATGCAAATGTTCTGAGGAAACTTAGCATTGCATTCTTCTAGATCCATCTATATGTAACCTCGAGTTTGCCTAAACAATGAAAGCTATATTTCAAGTCTAGGCAAGTTGAAGATAAATGGACAGCCCATGCTATTGATGTTCAGCTATAATATAGGTACACATATTTGATGAGCTTTTCATAGCCTCATCTCTATTCCTCCAACGCTTCTCAGAACCGCATCTACCTTAGGGCAATCAGAAAATCCAGGGTCCTCACATCCTGGATTTCTTGGAAAGAGTCCCCCATCTTCACTTCTCATCGATATGTTAGAGCATGTGTTTCCAAAGCCTGCAAGTTTTTGATAACATAAACCCTTATAAACATGTTGAAACTCAAAGACAGTAGTCAAAGGCAAGGTATGCGCTCATAACTTCTGTGTAATTAGCTGGGAAACAACTATGATCAGTGTCTAGCGTCTTCTTCATCGCTTTGCTCTGTGGTAATACCATTCATCATTTCTGCAACTTTATTGTCCTATACAGTTCTATAACTTTTTTGCTTAGCTCCACAGCATTTTGATCTATGCATTCGCTGCAAATAGTTTTGCCATTGGTAAGAGTTATGAGGATTTTGGTTTTGCCTTTTCCGCAGTTAATATACTTTACTTCATTTACTAACCCTGCTTGTGCATAGCCCTCTATGTCGTAGAGTGACGCTCTCTCTGTGCATCTCTCTGACATAGTTATTCACACTTAGACTTTTTCTACAGGCTCTATGCCGAGTAGTTGTAGCCCTTTGTTTAAAACTCTGTTTATGGCGTAAGCTAAGAGGAGTTTTGATGCTCTTAATTTCTCATCCTTCTCAATAACGATCGGCTCTTCATCATACCATGTGTTGAACTCGTCAGCAACTCTAAGTAGATATAGTGCAAGTATTGATGGGTCTAGCTCGCTATAGCTCTTATGTACAGTATCTGGGAATTCTGCAACTATTTTCACAAGTCTCCATCTGCGATCTGCTGTCGCAAATCCCTTATCCATGGACTCGAACAGCTTCTTCCAATCGAGTTCCACACCTATTTCCCTAGCCTTTCTAAATATCCCTTCTGTTCTTGCATAGGTGTAGAGCAGGTAGGGGGCTGAGTTCCTTTCGAAATCTAGTACTGAAGCCCATGAAAATTTAACAGGTCTTGATGGTGATACAAAGAGTAGGTAGAATCTTACTGCTGCTACCCCCATTTTCTCTGCTATGATTTCAGAGGCGTTGCCTCTTTTCTCCAATTCAACCATAACTCTTCTCTTCGCTTCATCAAGTATCTCATCCAGTGTTATAATTCTGCCTCTTCTAGAGCTCATTTTTATGCCCTCGACGTTGACTATCTCATAGCTGTAGTGAATGAGATTTTCTGCTTCTTTTTTATGGCCCATTGTGTAAAGTGCTAGTCTTAGCTGAGCTTGTGGAAGGGTTTGTTCTGATGCTATCACGTTTATCACCTTATCTGCGTTGAATTCTCTGAACTTCTTTAGGGTATAGGCAATATCCCTAATAGTGTAGAGTGTTGTTCCATCACTTCTCTGGAGGATTAGTGGTGGTATTTCGAGCTCCCTTGGTATACCTAGCCTTCTCCTCAGCTCAGCGGTGTCAACTGAGCTAAAGTCTAGTGCTAGTGCGCCTTTGTGTGCTGTTGCACTCTTCTTCAACACCTCTAGTATCTTCTCTACATCACCACCCCATACTAAGTCGCTTTCCCAATCCCATATATCTATCTCTGCACCAAACCTTTGCAGGGTTTCTTTGAAGCCCTCTATGCATGCCCCAACTACTTCTCTGATGAGCTGCACTATATCTGCATCGCCTTTTTCGTATCCTCTCATAATCTTGGAGAGCTCTTCCTCGAAATCTACTCCCTTAAGCTTTTCCGAAATCTCGTTGAAGATGTCTGGCGCTGTTTTCCAAAGCCTTGCGGCATCTGCTACAAGCTGGTCTAGCTCTTCTCGAAGCCTTTTTGTCTCTTCTTCTCCCACTGCAACCCCGAGTCTCTTCTTAATGCCCTGGATCTCTGCTACAGTATTTGTTATAGCGTAGATGAGGCCTATCCAATGATCCGGCTTTACACCACTTGGCACCTCTACTCTTCCCAGCAGCTTAAAGCCTAGAGCCACTATTGCTGTCTGCCTACCAACATCGTTTATGTAGAACCTTGTCTGTACACTGTTTCCAAATGCCTTAAGTATTCTGGTTATGAAGCTTCCAAGTGCCGCGTTTCTTGCTGCACCTATGTGTAGAGGGTGAATGGGATTTGCTGAAACATATTCTACAACTATTTTCTTGGGCTCTCTCTCTCTACAAATACCATAACTATCATCATTTACAACATATTGCAATACTCTTGTTGAGAACAGCCCCCTGTTTAGGAAAATGTTTAGATATATCCCCCTCAGATCTGCTCTCCAGACCAAATCACACCTCCTAACAGCTTCAAATATCTGCTCAGCTTGATTTCTATCAATGCCAGCCTTCGGCATAACTATAGAGAAGTCCCCGAACTCTTCCTTCGGAACCTCAAAGCCTCTAACAAGATTCTCTAGCGGAATTCCAATAGCATTGGCTATGCAGAGCCTCAGATCGTTAACTGCATTAAGGCACATAGCTAAGTCACACCAAACTGAACTAAAGGATCTTCAAAATCTATTGGCAAAGTTTTTCCAGCTGCAACAATCTCATCATACCTCCTCTCAAGAAAACCAGTAAACACAGTACAGTTTTCAAACCTGCCATCAAGTGGGCATCTTTCGCCAAGCTTCAAAAAGCAAAACCTCTTCTTCCTATCATAGAAAGGACACAGCTTGTGATGAAGCTTAGCACTCCTAATCATCTTCTGAATCCAGAGCTTCTTAGGATCTTTCTGCTTCTCACCACCACTCTGCTGCACTTTTTCCTCTTCAGACGCCATTTAGACTCACCTCTAGCACTCTAAATGGTAAGGCGAGAAAAAAGCGTATTTACAGAAGATAGAGAAACATTGCTCTCGATGAGCACTGTACAGGCCCGCTTATACCCGATTCCCACCCCTAAGCCGGCGTCGGGCTATTGGGAGCGGTGGGCTACACCTCTCGGAGCACAAGCTCCTCGAGGCATTCACCCCCGCCCCATCAACCCCGTCTTCTACGGGAGCCCTCCTCCCAGGCAGATGCCTGGGAACGGCCGCCTCTTTTCGGGGAGGGGTTCCCGCTTAGATGCTTTCAGCGGTTACCCCCTACGGCGTAGCTACGCGGCATACACCCTACCGGATGACCGCTACACCAGAGGCCGCGGCGACCCGTTCCTCTCGTACTGAGGTCACCTTCCCCTCAGGCGGCCTGCACCCCCCGTGGGTAGAGTCCGACCTGTCTCACGACGGTCTAAACCCAGCTCACGTTCCCCTTTAATGGGCGGGCAGCCCCACCCTTGGGGGCTGCTGCACCCCCAGGATGGGAAGAGCCGACGTCG
>JAPWTX010000072.1 GCA_028275825.1 Ignisphaera sp.
TTAAACTTACCATCAATTCTGTAACAGCCTCTTGTAGCTGTTTCAAGTTTCATATAGGTTTAGTGCTACCCCCTGCTACAGTAAACCTATACAAGAAGTGTATTAAGAAGTGCTCAAGATGTGGGGCCTCTGGGGTACCCCTGAATGCCCCTCAGATGACAGATGTGAACACGAATAGACGGGGGAGCCTGTGAACTGCCCCAGGGGGCCCTAGCCTTCAGGGTGGGAAGGAGGTCAGAGATGCGAAAACTGCTAAAATTTAATCAGCGTGCAGAACCCAAGCACTAAGATAGTTGTGCGGCCCAAACACATAATTCTTGTATAGAGAATGTGCGGTAAAAGTTTTTGCATTAGCATATATTACACTTCTTAAGAGATGCTTTTAATGGGGTTAGGGTTTGTCCATCATAATACCTACTGAAGTTATAGTCAATATTATAACTACTGTTGTATCTGTGGGTGTAGCTGTTGCTAGCCTTGGCTACTGGCTTGGCAAAAAGTTTTCTGGGATTGACTACAGGTTTAGGATGATTGACGAGAGGTTTAAGCAAATAGATAAGAGGTTTGAAGAGCTGAGAGAGTATGTTGATTATAAGGTTGATAGGCTTGGAAGGGCCTTTTCCTCTTATCAGGAGTTTTCCATAGAGTATCTGTCTGTAAAGGGTGTTGTTAGTGAGCAGGAGGCTACGATGCTTAAGGATGAAGCTGCAAGGCTATCTACACTAGCTACCACAAACCCCTTTACTAAGGAGGAGTGGGATAAGCTTAAGAAGTACTTAGAGAAAGATCCAAAGGAATTTACATTGAAAGAAGCTGAAGAGTTTAGAGAGCTTGGTAGAAAAGCAATTGCTGAGTACTGGGATAGGCCAGAAGCATACAAACTACATCTATACACATGTGTAGTGTATGGGCTAACTCTCAGAAGGGTGTATGAGGAGAAGAAAAAGCAAATAGAGCAACAGCAAAGCAGCTAAAACATCCATCCAAGGCTTTCCTCTTTTAATAAACTTCTCTAATAAGCATATACAGATGTTTATTTCATGTCATTTAGCTGAAAATAGCAATTTTTGAAAAGCTGTATAAATACTGTATAACCATTGAGCAATTTTTGCAAGGTCTAAAATGAGGGGCCTAACTGTGAAAATAAAATGTTATTAGAATTGAGGTAAGTTTAGCATGAGTAAGGGCTTAGCTGTACTGTAATGTGCTTAAGATGTGGGGTTCCCGGGGGCACTTCTGAAAGCCCCCAAGGCATATGCAGACCCGAGAAGCGATGAGGAGAGGAGATGAGGCAATGACCATAAAACAATATGAATCTATATAAGAGCTGAACCCCCCAACCCTTTCACCGAGTCCTCTAAACCGATAACCTCTATTGCTGTAACTCCACCACTCCCCTCGTTCGTGAATAGCGTTATCATAGCTTTTGTTGACAGGGCTGTTTCGTGGCTGATGTTTAGGAGTTATATTTTATAATCTCCAATATTATTACTGTTGTTGATGAGGGGCAGTGCTCCAACAAACCGGTTTAGCAACTCCCAAGGGGTGCGTGCCGCTCACCCAATGCCCTGTGAACCTGCTCCAGAGGTAGCTGTACTACCAATGAAAGAGTGGGTAAGGAGAAAATCCCTAGATGCAATGTCATCGGTTTATATTCATTGAATAAGCATCTAGGGACAAACGGCTCTCCAACCTCAACATTTCTTGGCTCTCTAAACCTTATGAATAGCAGGTCTCGTTCTCTATCAAGGTAAACCTCTGTAGCCTCTCTAGGTAGCTTAATACCACACCTATGCTCGATACTTTCTATAATCTTTCTCAAATCAAGACCCAGCAACGATACTATCCTCGCACTAATCATCTAATCCATCTCTTAGCTCTATACTTTTCACGATTTATAAGATATGCTGTTACAACAACGTTTCCTACAACTACAATACATAGATAATGACTATCCAGCTTCACTAAATAGTATTCAACATCTCTTCTAAACCTATCCCTATAAACCTTACTGGGACTCCTTAAAGCATGTAGCAAGAATCTCTCAACATTGTTCTCAGTACTTAGATATAGATACCCAGTCCCCATGCTTCTTCAAAATATGCTTAATAGTGCTTTTAGGGATTTGAATATCCATGATTACCACATCTATTAACCTTATCAACACCTGATCTAAACTAGTTCTGACCTCCTCCCCGCCCTAAAGGGCGAGGGTTCCTGCTATTGCGGGGAGGTTTGGGATTACATCCCCTCTTCCCGAGGGTTCAATCCCGGGCCGGGTCTCCGGCCCATTACCCCTATCCTAGATGGGACTCGGGGCTATTGATAAACTGCTTATCATCGCCAATGGCTCAAAGTATTTAATACTCATCACTGAGGGCAATTAGATAGAGAGAGTTTATAAGCTTTTCTACCCATCCCCGCCTTGAAAGGCGAGGCTTTCAGTTGTAATGATAGCAGTGTTCTGGTACCTTGGAAAAAGGAAAGTGAAGATTAACTCATTCCATCTTTTTTACATACCTTTGTTTGCATCCTTGACGTTTTAAAAAGCATTACATACTGTGGAGTGCAAAGCGTTGTTTCAAGGGCTGTTTATGTCCATAACCTCTAGAGCCACTCTAAAGCTTGTTACAAGTTTTGATGTAGATGCTTCTGTAGATAGCGTTAAGGAGTTTCTACTCAACTTGGGAGATGTTGTTAGTGGTGTTGCTGGTGTTAGGGTTCTGGAGATTGGGGATGGTGTGTGTAGGTGTGTTTGGAGTAGGAATAGGGGTGTGTTTAGAAGGGTTAGGGAAGCTGTTGAGGTATCATTAGGTGTAGATGCATCAGGAAGCTCTATAGTCTATAACGGCTCTTCACATAAGTTCAGCTTCACTATGGAGTTCAGCATTGATAGGGTATCGAGAGGTTCTAGAATCAATGTATTTGCTGATTGTAGAGGTGATGAGAAGAGGTGCAGAGAATTCATCAAGACTTTAGCAGATGCTGTAGCCAGCAAGTTAAGGTTCCCACCTAGTAACAGAGTCTACACAGCTATTGATCCATATAATCTTCTGGATCCAGCAACACTAGCAACTCTAATATCAAAACTAGAGCTCTTGATGCAGAAGGAGCTTGGACCTGGGCAGAGGCCTGAGGATATTGAGGAAGTTATAAGAGCTATTGCTACGAGTAGTAGCGATGGAGATATGCACAGCATTGTCATTGTGAGAGGGTCTGGCAAGGATTCGGAAAGCTTTGTAGCTATGCTGGTTAATGGAGGGGGAGAGATAGTTGCGTGGCTATCAGTAGAGAAGGGGGATGATGGTGCAGAGTCCCTGTATAATGAAGGCGATGTAGAGTCTCTTAGGAGGATACTAGCAAGGCTCAGAGAGTCAAAGGTTACGCTAAGGCTATACAGAATCACTTCCAACGCATTGAAAGAGTGTTGTGAAGGAGCTATGAGTAGAGGCATATAGGTTTTGTAGTTCAACACTGCTGAATAACTAATCACCCAGTGTTCATATTCCTTTCTAAACATTTTCTGAGGATAGAGAAGGTGCTGAAAACATATGCCAATAATTTACAAGTGCTCTAAACGCGGCTCAATAATAACTGTTTATAGCGAAGGCACGTGGTATGGAACTCCATCATCAGACATAGTAAAGTATATAGGTGATAAATGCCCAGTCTGCGGGCAAGCCGCTGAACACAGATATTGA
>JAPWTX010000033.1 GCA_028275825.1 Ignisphaera sp.
TATTCTTGATTGTGTGGGAGGGGGTCATATTAATTAAATTTAAAAAGTTTGCTGATATTAAGTAGGTACTTGGTGAAACGGGCTTTGGCTAGGCTCTCTACAGATGCTGTGCATGGGCATGGGCATAGGGATGTCTATGGCTCGCACATACCACCAATATATACAAGTGTAATCTATGAGTATATAGATTATGAGCTTGGGTTAGCTACACACATAGATAGGGGTACGTATCTCAGGTATGGTAGGGAAGAGAATCCGACGACGAGGGCCTTGGAAAGGGTTGTAGCAAAGTTAGAGTGTGTGGAAGATGCCTTGGCATTCAATAGCGGTATGGCGGCAATATCAACAGTGTTGCTATGGTATTTAAAACCGGGTAGCAAAGTTGTTGTTCCAATGGAGCTCTACAGCTCAACATTTGTGCTTCTCAATAACATTGCTCCCAAGCTTGGAATTAAGGTGGAGAAGGTGTGGCCATCTGCTGAGACCATTGCTGAAGCAGCTAATGATTTAAACACAGTGGTATTCGTTGAGGTGATGACCAACCCAACAAACAAGGTTATAGACTTAGACTACCTATCTAAGCACCTAGACTTAGAGAGAACCATGCTCATCGTGGACAACACCTTTACAACCCCCGTGGTGCTCAAGCCCATAAAATATGGCGCTAAGTTAATTGTGCATAGCGCTACCAAATATCTGGGGGGGCACAATGATGTTGTAGGAGGTGTTGTAGCTGGCTACAAGAATATGATAACAGAGTTGTGGGATTGGAGAAGGGTGCTCGGAGGCATACTACAACCATTCGAAGCCTACCTAGTGCTGCGAGGAATTAAAACACTTGAAGTGAGGTTTGAGAAGCAAAGCAATAATGCAAAAGCTGTTGCAGAGTTCTTGGCTGAGCACCCAAGAGTCGAAGAAGTTATGTACCCAGGGCTCACCAAAAACCCCTATCATGAACTAGCAAAAAAGCTATTTGAAAAACCCCTATTTGGAGGAGTACTGAGCTTCAGGATAAAGGGTAGCTACGAAGATGCTGTGAACTTCCTCAAAAAGCTTAAAATAGTCAAGAGATGTCCAAGCCTAGGCGGCACAGAATCCATGGCTGTGCTACCAACAAAATCTGCTTCAATGTATATAGAGCCTGAGCATAGAAAGAAGTTGGGGATAACAGATAATTTAGTGAGGCTCTCCATAGGGCTAGAGGATGTAAATGATGTAATAGAAGACCTGGCACAAGCACTAAGCATATGAAAAGAGAGCTATCCTCATTCCATCTGATGCAGAGGTTCAAAATAATGTAGTGTCAAGTCTAGGATAGAACATGGGATGCATCCAAAACCTCACAGCTACTCAATAAACTATGGTTTCCCCATTAAATGCTTTCACAACGATTTTTCCAGACCCCTCAACAACTTTTCCAATGACATATGCTTTGAAGCCATGCCTTCTGCTAAGCTCCATGAACTCAGCAGATCTTTTTGTAGTCACTACAAGCCCTATGCCCATGTTGAACACCTTATACATCTCACTTATAGGTACACCCCCAAGCTCCATGATTACCTTGAATATCTCAGGAGGTTCCGGGGGCTCTAGAACCACATCCATATTATTAGAGAGCACTCTGCGAATTTTTGTAAAGGCGCCTCCCGTTATATGCGCAGCAGAATTTATGAGCTTTTTTTCTATGGCTTCCAAAACTAGGTTAGAGTATATTGCTGTTGGTTTTGTAAGTTCATTACCTAGATTCACACCCCCTATGATTGAGCTATACTCTATTCCCCTGCTCTCAAGAATCTTCCTAACAAGGCTATAGCCATTTGCATGAAGACCCCAGCTCTCCACGCCAATAACCTCATCACCTATGCTAGCCATGTTGGCAAAGCCCTGGGTTTTCACAGCAAGTACTGCACATACAGCATCCACACCCACTGCTAGATCTGGCAAAATAGCAGTCTCACCTCCAAGTACTGCAACATTAGAATGCCTAGCAGCCTCCACAACACCCTCCACAACACTTCTAAACACATCCTCATCAGATTTAGGCATTGCAATGTAGTCCACAAGTGCAACAGGTTTAGCACCACTACACGCAACATCATTAACATTCATGGCGACGCAATCCCAGCCTGCAACACTAAGCTTGCCTAATACCTGTAAAACAAGGGTTTTAGTGCCCACACCATCAATATGCAGAGAGAGTTCTAACCCACCATAGCTTATGGTGGTAGCATAGCTGCCTAGACCCTTCACATCGTAGCCTAGCTCCTTGTTCAGCCCCTCTACGAGCTTCATCACATAGCTATGCATATTTCTATGCTTATGGAGATCAACACCAGCTTTGCTATAGGTCCACAAAGCTGGTTACCCAATTGCAATATACGAAGCGGCCTTCCTCGCCTTCTCTAAAGCCTCTTCAACAGTGCTGCCTCTAGCTAGCACTACAGCCATTCTCCTGTCTCTATATGTAAACGGCTTTCCAAACACCCTTACATCAACACCACTTATCATCATAGCTTCATAGACGCCACTTATCCTCGGAGCCCACACATTATCAGCATCAGTGTATATCGCTATGGAGGCTGCTGGTGTGAGCACCCTTGGCTTCGGCACTGGTAGCCCTAGCACAGCTCTCACATGTATAGCAAACTCGCTTAGCTCCTGACTAGCCATGGTCACCATCCCCGTGTCATGGGGTCTTGGAGCAACTTCGCTGAAAAGAATTCTCCCATCTTTAGTTAGAAACACCTCTACACCAAAGATACCGAGACCGCCAAGACCCTCAGCAGTTCTGATACCTATCTCCCTAGCCTTTTCAAGCACCTCCTTAGATTTTTCAGAGGGTTGCCAGGACTCTACATAATGATACTTTCCATACCTCCAGTGCTCCACAGGCTCACAAGTTTCAGTAACAACGTTGTTCGAGTCTCCAACATATCTATAGGTAAGCACTGTGAACTCTGTTTCAAGATTCACAAACTCCTCCACAATAACCCTCCTGCTCTTACCTCTTGCATGCAGAACTGCATAGCTGTAAGCCTCTTTCACAGCCGTAGTGCTAGGCTTCAGGACCTTTGCATGGCCATGACCACTGCTGCTCATCTCAGGCTTTATAAGACATGGATAACCCACTTTCTCACAGGCTTCCACAGCCTCATCAGGGTTTTCAGCAAATGCATACCTCGTTGTTGGAAGACCTAGAACCTCTGCTGCAAATCTCCTCAACTCAACTCTGTTCATAGCCACTCTCACAGCCCTCGCATTGGGTACCACAAAGTAGCCCCTAGCTTCAAGCTCCTCTAGAGCTTCATATGATATGGCCTCTACCTCAGGTATGATAGCATCGGGGTTCTCTCTTTCAACAACAGCTTTGACAGCATTACTATTTAGCATATCTATTACATACCTTCTGTGAGCTACATGCATAGCAGGAGCCCAGTCATATCTGTCGACAACAACAACCTCGACACCAAGCCTCTGCGCCTCTATCGCCACCTCTTTGCCAAGTTCACCACCACCTAGTAGCAAGATCTTAATGGATTTTCCAAACATTGGTGTTGTAAGATACCCTCTCTTCATATACATGGGCATATGAAATCACCTTACAAAACCTATGAGCGGATTATCCGACACACCTTCTCCCGGTACCCACATCAGCACCTTGCCCAGCAGACCTCTCCTACTTCTAGAACCATAAATTGTTCTAACTCTCTCTGCAGCTCTAATTCTATCATTTAAAAGCTCTCTAGAGCCTATATCACTTCTGTAAAACAGGGGCCAGCCATCCAGGGACTTAACATAGGTAATAGCCTTCTCAATTCTTTCATAGGCATCATCATAATTATCGCTGCTGCAAACAATCTCAAACACCCTAGAACCCTTAGTATACATAACACCATTGGCGAGAAGCTCAACACTTGCATAGAGAACCTCGCAACCAAGCTCCCTAACCCCACCCTCATCAACATGAATAGGGTGCCCCGCTGCAATCCTCCTATTATCAGGGTAGCCGGCTGGGGCAATAGCCTTAACTATGGTAACCCTATCCTCATCTATATCCAATTTTGCGCCTGCAAGTTTTCTTCGCGCAGCCTTATCCAATATCTCTAGAAAGTCGCTGGCGACAATCGGTACAAGGTTAGACATCTCAGGGTCTCCAAACCTACTATAGAACTCTATAACTGTAGGACCCCAAATCCCTGTGAGCATCATTTGACCAGCAAAAGCCCCTACATATTTTTCCCTAACCTCGCTTTGCAAAGCTTTGAGCACTTGCGACACCACTTCAACTGTTTTTCCAAACTCCTCTCTCGTTATGAATGGCAATATCCATCCAGGCCCCTGTATGCTGCCCATGCCACCTGTCTCAGGCCCTATATCGAACTCAAAGGCATGGGGATGATCCTGTACAAGTGGTAGAGGTAGAATGGTGTCGCCATCTGTTATAATCATGGAGGTGTACTCCACGCCTTCAACTCTCTGCTCAACAATTATCTTGTAGTCTATGTCCCTATACCCCTCCATCTCACTAAACAGCTTCTCAATATAAGTCTTCTTAACCTCGGCTCTATCCCTAGAGAGATAAGCTTGAGTGTCTCTCAACACCTTCACACCCTTGCCTCCTGCCTGCCTAGCAGGCTTAATCACAACATCTCCTGCAAACTCTATAAACTTCCTAGCCTCCTCAATACTTGTAAATGCCTTGAAATATAGCCTTCCATATATATCATGCTTCCACATCAGGCTCCTAGCAAACACCTTGCTCTTCTCAACCTCAGCACACCTAGAGCTTGCACCAAACACTATATAGCCTCTCTCCCTCAACACATCTGTAACTCCATGAAACTGAGGCTCCTCAGGACCTACAACAACAAGATCTGGCGAAACCTCTTCAGCCACATTAGCAACATCTTTAGCGCTCACAGTGTTCACTATGAACATCTTTCCCCCAGTTTCCACAGACTCCTTTTCTAAACCAGGGTTTCTATAGTCCATTGCAACGAAGAGCCTTGGCTCTAGAACACTCCTCCTAATTAGCTTAGCAAGTGCATGCTCCCTACCACCAGACCCTATTAGCAATACCTTCATTTTCTACACCCAAAGAAATCAACTCCAAAACACTTTCCACATAGCTTTAATCCAAACCTAGAAGCAACTCTATCAACATCCTCTTTAGAGAGCCAATGTAGAGAATCTACCTCGAGGTAGTCCCTAGCCAAGCTCTGTGACAGATTTGCTGCTAGCAAGCCCTTCATATCAAGCCTCAATACACTGAAGGGACATGGCATAATCAGTGGAGGGGATGCTATAAATAAGTGCACCTCAGGCACTCCAACTCTAAACCGAAGAATCTGCGAAACAGTCTTAATTGTTGACCCAGTCACCATGCTGTCATCCACAAGAGCAACCCTCTTCCCCTCTAAAACACCTCTAATAGGATTCATCTTTAGATGTATGGACACAATCTTTTCAAATGGATCGCTAAAAAGCATAGATCTCCTCCTACCACCCGTAGCCATAAAAGCCATTTCAAAAGGCTTCTTAATGACCTCAGCAAAACCTATAGCATATGGTAATGCAGTTTCAGGCACCCCGACAACTACATCAACATCGCTTTCCAAGTACTTAGCGAGCTCCCTACCCAGATGCTTCCTAAACTCATACACACTCACACCATCAACAATAGCATCGTGTCTAGCAAGGTACAAGAGCTCAAAAGTGCAGAGACCGCGATGCTCGCTAACACCTGCTGTAAAGTGTTTCACTATGTATTTAGCAATGTAGATTCCTTCCCCTGGCTTCAAAAACCTCTTTACATCGCCACCAAGGATATCGATAGCAACGCTTTCCGAAGACACTATAGCCATGTCGAATCCATAGCTACCAAGAACTAGTGGAGAGAAACTTGAGGGGCTTCTCCAAATCACTAGCTCACCCCTCTTAGTAAGCACAGCCATAGATGGCGCAACATCATCGCTAACCCTATTCAGCGTTGATATAAAGCTTGTCACAGGGTCACCACCATTTGAAAACGCATTGCTCAAAGCTTGTAGAGCCCTGCTAGCCCCATCCCACGAGCGCTCGCTAGCTATAGCTACAACTCCACTGTCATCAACCTCTATGAGCATATTATCAGAGTCATTGCCTATTACAGCTAGCGCAACATTCTTTGAAGCACCTCTGCTCACCTCATCAATGTTCTCACTATGTAAGCACTTGACCCTCTCCCCAGGAATGCACACCACAAAGTTCTGTGCACCTCTGTGCTGCAAGGACATGAGCCCATACCTAACTATGTTTGAGAGGTTCCACAACTCGTCAAATGCATATATAGCTAAGAGGCTCCCCACATGAATTCACCTAATAAACATCTTCTCCAGGTCATCAACTGAAAGTCCTTTGAATGGATAGAGCCCAGTAAAGCAGGCGTGGCATATAAGTGGTAGCCCAACTGATTTCAGCAACCCATCAACCGTGTTGTAACCCACACTATCAGCCTCAATAGACTTTGCAATATCTCTAATGCTAGCAGCCCTCCACGCCAATAGCTCTGCTCTCGACGCTATGTCAATGCCCATGAAGCAGGGGTATCTGTAAGGGGGGCTGGCAATCCTTACATGAACTTCCCTAGCTCCAGAAGACCTAAGCTTGCTAACAATGCTCTTTACAGTTGTGCCTCTGACTATGGAGTCATCGACCAGAATAACCCTCTTACCATCAATAGAGCTTTTGACAAAACCATACTTAAGCTTCGATATTGTTTCTCTAATTGCTGGCGGTGCTATGAAGCCTCTGCCCACATACTTATTAACTACTATACCCTCTTCCAAGGGGGCTCCAGAAGCCCTGCTAAAACCTATTGCAGCAGCTCTACCACTGTCAGGAACAGGTATAACCACATCACCATCAGCTGGAGCAACCCTTGCAAGCTCTTCACCCATTCTAACCCTAGCCATATACACGCTAACACCATTGAATATAGAGTCAGGTCTAGAGAAGTAAACATATTCAAATATGCAGGGTGATATTGGTGCAGATATGGGGGACTTTGTGAACTCTATTGAGTGCCCATCATACGATATTACCTCTCCCGGCAGCACCTCCCTCCAACCCACAGCTCCAAAGGCATCAAGAGCGCTTGTCTCTGATGATACGAGCAACCCTCCATCAGAGAGAGATATCGCTAGAGGTCTAAATCCATGGGGATCTCTTGCAACAACTAATCTAGGCTCTGAAGTGAGTACAGCTATGCTATAACCCCCTACAACGTAGCTTGGAAGCACCTTAAGCGCCTCAACAACATCATTATCTAGCTCTCTTGCCAGCCTTAGAAGAACTTTTGCCAAGACGCTTGTATCACCCCCAAACTCCCTTACCCCAAACTCTTTTGCGAGCTGCAGATAGTTTGCTATGGTACCGTTGAATGCGAGAGCAACTGTATATGCACCATCCCTAATTACTACTGGCTGTGCCTGGGAATCCATATAGCCACCACTAGTAGTGTACCTCACATGCCCTATACCCCCAAACACCCTGCCTACATCATATAGCTTGCTAAGCCCAGAATCATTAAGCGCCTCAATAACTAGACCTTTTCCAATCAAACTATATATCTCCCCCATTTTCATACTTGCTACAGCTATGCCTGCTGACTCCTGACCCCTATGCTGTAGTTCCAGAAGTAGTGACACTATTGTAGCTATGGCATCTCCAGAGCCTACATAACCTGCTATTCCACACATCAAACCCCACCCTCTATGACTCTCTCAAGGCTATTATAAGAGTCTCTGAGAAGACTTAGATCTGCTGACAGAATGTATTTAGAGCCTTTGGAGATGGTGAACACAGGTTTGTCTAGTACATTGCCTATGATACTTATGTGAACACCCAGCCTTCTTGCAAGCTTCTTGAACTCCTCAACTCTAGCGCTCTTCACCTCTACTACATACCTAGCCTGCGTTTCTGAAAAGAGAATCTCATCAATTCTTTGCACACCCCTAGCATAAATACGATCAACACTCACCTCAATTCCCATGTTTCCAAGAATAGCCATTTCTGCCAGGGCTACAGCTAATCCACCTACACCAACATCGTGAACAGCGTTAAGCATGTTCATTCCCACGGCTTTGAGAATAAACATGGCGTTTCTGAGCTCTGATGAGGGTCTGGGCCTCGGGATCTCCCCCTCCTCAAGCCCAAATAACCTATAGAGATATTCTGTACCCCCTAGCTCAGGATAAGTAACACCTACAACAGCTATCGCAGAACCCTCTTCCTTCAGATCCATGGTCATGGCTTTTGACACATCTTGCACCCTTCCAACACCAACGATAGTCGTAGTTGGCTTTACCTGCCTCCCCCTATAATCCTCATTATAGAAACTCACCTTACCACCAACAACAGGAAGACCCAGTTCTTCAGCCATCCATGCAACACCCTTGAGCATCATCTCAAAGTACCAAAAATGATCAGGTTTCTCAGGGTTCCCTGCATTCAGCTCATCAACGATTGCAATTGGCTTTGAACCAACAGCAACGAGATTTCTAAAACACTCTGCAACAGAGTTGGCAGCGCCATGAAATGGATCTATTGAGGTATACCTAGGGTTGGCATCGCCCTTAACAGCGAACCCCCTTAAAGAGCCATCTAATAGCCTTAGAACAGCTGCATCGCCCAGACCAGGCTTTATCACAGACCTCACCCCTACTTCATGATCATATTGCTCATATACCCACCTCTTTGAAGCTATGTTTGGCGATGAGAGTAGCTTCACCAAGGACTCTATATAGCTTGGCTCCTGAGGAAGGCTGTAAACTGGTTTCAGCCCTTTTAAAGCCTCTGCAGGTGGGTGGGAGGCTCTCCTCACAGCCCTGGGTCTAGCAAGCTCCTTTGCCGGAACCTCAGCTACCTTAGCCCCTTTGTAGAATATCCTTATCAAGCCATCCTCTGTAAAGTACCCTATAACGCTGTAAGGCATGTCATAGCTTGTCAAAACTTCCTCAACTTCTCTAAGCCTGCTAGGTTCTACAACAATTAACATCCTCTCCTGGCTTTCAGAAACCAAGAGCTCTAGCGGCACAAGCTTTTGTCTTGTATGCATTTTATCCAGCTCTATCACAGCCCCTAATCCATGGTCAGCACAAGTCTCGCTAATAGCAGTTGTAAGTCCTCCTCCACCAAGATCTTTAATATACTTCACAAGCCCTTTAGAAACCAGTATCTGAAGAGAATCTATGAGCAGTTTTTCTGTGAGTGGATCCCCCACCTGAACAGCTCCAATCTCTTTATCAGTATCCTCAGCAAGAGGCTTTGAAGCAAAGCTACTACCAAGAAGACCATCCTTACCAGTTGCATTACCCATTATAACTATGAGGTCTCCCGGCCTTGGAGAGCCTAGGACAATGTTGTTTAGAGGAGCCACACCAACGCAAGCCACATTAACAAGGGGCTGGGTGTTAAATGACGCATCAAACCATGTGTCCCCCGCTACCGTGGGAACCCCTATCCTATTCCCATAATCGCTTATACCCTTAACTATCCCCCTTATAAGCCAGTTTGCATGGGGATCAACAGGCTCGCCCATGTAAAGCATGTCTAAGAGAGCCACGGGCTTTGCCCCAAGGGTTAGAATATCTCTCACAATACCTCCAATACCTGTAGCAGCACCATCATAGGGATCTACAGCTGAGGGGTGGTTATGGCTCTCAATTTTGAACACCACTACAAAATCTTTAAAAAGCTTAACAGCAGGAGCATCTCTCCCAGGACCTACAACCACATACCTGCTTTCTGCTGGTAAAAGCCTTAGCAATATTCTGCTACTCTTATACGAGCAATGCTCACTCCACTGAGCCTCAAACATTGCTAGCTCTTCTACCGTAGGCTCTCTGCCAAGAACCCTCCTAATTTCGTTTATTTCCTCAGGAGAAAGAGGCATTACCACCCCCGTTTCAGTGAATAGGATATGCTTTCGAAAATAACTCTGCCACCGGGGGAGAACATTTTTGGAGCTAGAAGCTCTTCAGAAGCTCTTTCCGGGTGTGGCATAAGGCCAAATACAACTCCATCTTCTGTCCCCACACCAGCAATGTCATGCACACTTCCATTGGGGTTAAAGCCGTTGAGATATCTGAGCACAGGTGCATTGAGAAGTAGGCTATTATAAGACTCTTCATCTATATAATACCTCCCCTCAGCATGGGCGATGGGCATGTCAAGCTCTTGCCCATCCCTAGCCAGTGCAAGCCAAGGTCCTCTAGGTCTTTCCACAACTGTTCTAATCCACCTACACACAAATCTCCCACTATCATTGTATAGCAGAGCCCCTGGCAGCAATCCTACCTCTACAAGTATTTGAAAGCCATTGCATATACCTAGAAGAGGTATGCCTAAATACCTTGCCTCTGCAAGCTCCTCCACAGCATGTGTTCTAGCAGCTATTGCACCAGCTCTCAGCCAATCGCCATAGCTAAAGCCGCCTGGGAGGATAACAGCATCCCACTGTTTGACTGCAAACTCTTTATACCACACAATCTCAGCTTCGAGTCCAAAGACATCTACAAGCACATGCCTTACATCCTCATCACAGTTTGTTCCAGGAAATTTCACAATGGCTATTTTAGGTATGAAGTCTCACCTCAATGTCATGAACAATGGGATTATATATTCTGAGCTTTTCACACACCTCCTTAACAACCCTAATGGCTTCTTCAGCACTACTTGCACTCACAGTCATGAGCAGGTATTTCCCTGTCCTCACCCCCATGACCATTGAGTAGCCTTTCTTCAATATTAGATGTTTGTGTATTGTCTCCCCCTCAGGGTCTCTTACCCCAGACTTATTTGTTATTATAACTTCAACTAGGTGTGCTGACATCCTCTATACCTATACCAATCCTCTCAGCAAGCCTTAGATAAGCCTTGAGAAGGAGACCCACATCCCTGGTTCTCCTGAACACCTCCTTATCTAAATGCTCTCCATTCTCATCCAAAACTCTGAATGTATCTCCAGATATTTCATCAGCTAAAATAACATTGCCATGATTGTCAACACCAAACTCAAGCTTTATATCCACAAGCTTGAGATTCTTTGATGCAAAGAAGTTTGTTAAGATGTTGTTCACTTTTAGAGTTGAATCCTTTATACGATTCAAGGTATGGGCATCAACTATACCAACTCTTATAATATCCTCTTCAAGCACTAATGGATCATGGAGGTCATCATCCTTGTAGTGGAACTCTATCAGTGGCGGCTCAAGCCTTTGAAGGGGTTTATATAGAGGCATTCTCCTGAGGAGCGAGCCATAGGCATGGTTCCTCACAATAACCTCTATAGGTATTATCTCAAGTCTTTTGACACGCATTCTTCTCTTACTATCGTATTCAATAAAGTGTGTCTCTATACCGCTCTTCTCAAGCAGGTTGAATAGATGTGCAGAGACTCTAGCAGCTAAAACACCTTTACCCATAGCCACAGCTTTAACAAGTCCATCAGCCGCAGTAACATCATCCTTGAACTCCATGATGAGCGTCTTCTCATCTACAGCATAAACACGCTTACTCTTACCCTCGTAAATGAGCTGTAGCATATTCATCAGAGCCCCATTATTGTAGTTGTGTAATAAGGTATATAAATAGCTCATTTACATAACTCAATACAGCTATACATAAACTAAGCAAAAATATAGCTAAGTATATTGAAAATGTTCGGTGCGTGTAAAACAGGTTAGCATTTCATATTAGATGAGACAGGAGTTTCAGGCAGACCCTTATTAACTCCTAGTGCTAGTAAGAAATGGTGAACTGAAGGTGAATGCAAATGAGGATGCAAGTTAAGACACCTAAAATCCTTGGGTTAGTGGTGATAGCCTTAAGCATGTTATCGCTTATAGGACTAGCCATGCCAGTGACTTTAATGCAGACCACAACAACTAGTCCAAGGCCTCAGACAACCAATAGCACTGCTTATCAAGTATTGCTAGCTAAGGCAAAGGTTTTAAACGTTACATTATCTAAATGTCTTGCTCTAAATATATCAGCCGATTTGAAGAGTGAGATTCGGAAGCTGCTATCCGTAAACATATCAGCACTAAGCTTTGTAGAGCTTAGAAGCTGGGTAAGCAACGCCTCCAAATTGCTTAGTAAGGTTAATGAAGAGGTCAAGATTGGTGGAAGAGCTTATGCAGTTGGAATAGTTCTGGAGAGGTATTTGAATGGCGTTAGAAGGGTTTTGGAAGAGAGGATAAGGGTTTTAGAGAAGAAACATGGCGTAAATATAACGCAGATCTTAACAAATATAACTAGAGCCAGGGACTTAAAGGAGCTCAACAAAGCTCTGAAAAGCTTTGAAAAAGACTTGTGGATACCTGCAAAGCTGAAGAGCTTTGCAAACGCAAGTGTGGATATAGCCATGCTAACTGCTTTGAAGGGTGTTAAAGGAGTTAGCGATGCTTATAAGGATCTTGAGGCAGCTGAGAGAGCTTTGAACACCACTATAGAGAGGTTGAAGAAGCTCAACGCTTCTAAAGAATCCATAGAAGCTCTGCAACTAGCCTTAGATAAGGTTAGAGAGGCGAGGGAAATAGTTTTCAATGTTTCAAAACAGCTTGCAGTAGGGTATGTATCAAATGTGACGCAGGTTATTAGGAGTGTTGTTGAAAATAGAACTAAAGAAGTTTTGGAAGAGATAGATGAGCTTGAGGATGAGCTTCAGGACTTGAGGAATGCAACAGTTAAAGAGAATGCAACGAAGCTTGTTGCAGCCATAGACCAGGCATTGCAGAAGCTAGAGGAGTTAAAGAGTAGGATAGCTAACGCATCTGTAGAGGACTTGGCCAAGTGGATGCCTGAGCTAGCTGAGATAAAGGCATGGATAAAAATGGTTGAGAGAGAAATACATAGAATGCCAGAGTGGATACCGCTTTCGGCAGTTGGCAATCTATATAATAAAACCATTGAGATTGCTATGAAGCTTCTAAGCGATGTTAAAGAGATGCTGAGCTATGTAAAGAATAGCACTCAAGTTGTATGTATCCAAGTCAATATACATCCACTTCCACCAATCTGCGACAAAATGTATTTGCAGAGAATAGAGAATATGGTGAGTGAGTCTGAGGCATTAGTGAAAAAATCTCAAGAGCTGTATGAGCAGGGCAACAAGATAGAAGCCTTCATAACTGCAAATAGAGCTGTTGCAATGCTACAAGTTGCAAAAGCGTGGCTAGAGCCTCTATACAACATGTTGAAGCATAGAGAGAAGACAGCAACAAAGACTGTGGTTACAGGGTTGGAGATAAGGGAAGTTGAGCTTCAGAAAATTAAAGGCAATGAATATGCTCTGACCATTAAAGTTAGAAATAGTGGAAGTATAAATGTAACCATAGAGAGAGCAATACTTGTCACACAAACAACAGTACCATTACAGATAGATATTGGAGTTACAGTAGAGCCTGGTAAAGAGATAACAATAACCAAAAACATAACTGTGCCAGGAGGTATTATGATTAGCAAATCAAAGGTAACAATAGTGCTTCAAACCTCAGCAGGAGATTTAACAGCAAATGTTGAAATAAGTTAGAGGAAGTTTTTCCAAACACAATCTTTTTTAATATTCTGACCTCTTCTATAAATTAAGGACTAGGGTTCTCTGCAAGAATAGGAAGGAGGTTGGTCATAAAATGCAAGGTCTTTGCTTAATTGTGGAGCCAAGTAATGATCCATTTATCTCTAGATGTCATTCCCATCATTTCATGTTCGTCGAATTTAGGGAGCTTTCTCCTCACCCACCCCTTCACTGGCAGCACAGCCGCCTCTGGAGCGGGTTCACAGGGCATTGGGACTAGCGACACAAGCTCCTTGGGAGTTGTTCTACTGATTTATCGGAGCATTGTCCTTCATCAATGCAGAGTTACAATAAATATAGAGATAAAATAAATGATAGATTTAACCATGATTAATATGGGCTATCTCGAAATTTGTAGTCTCTATGTGTTAATCATAGCTATGGCGATTTATGGCTAAATTATTTCTATTGTCATTTCGTATTTTAATGACGTATGTAGAGTTAGGTTTTTAAAGGGTTTCATAGCATGGGTATAGTCTTGTAATGGGTGGGTAACGCATTGTGGAAGTAGATGTAGCTATTTTAAGTGGGTATGTGCTTGCTATGGTATTTTTAGTAGCAACTATTGTTATTACTATGTGCGATAGTTTGAGGAAGAGGGATGGTGCTGGAGGTGAGGGTTGATTGTGGTGCATATACTTGACCAAATCATTATTGGGATATTCATTAGCATTACTATAGTGCTAGGTTTTGCAGGTTATAAGCATAGTAAGACTCTTCACGGCTATATATTTGCAAATAAATCTCTTGGACCCTGGTTATTATCGTTCTCAATAATGGCAACATACTACAGCGCTGCCTCGTTCCTCGGAGGAGGGGGCTCTACATATCTATACAATCTAGGTTTCGGTGCTTGGTTAACAGCGTGGCATGTTATAGGAGTATCGCTACTCTGGCTGTTCATTGCAAATAAGCTCTATGAGTACATGTCTCTCTACAATATTTCAACCATACCAGAGTTCATAGAACATAGATATGGAAGTAAGGTTGCAAAATATATTGCTGTAGTGGTGATGATCATACTATTCATGCTCTACTTAGTGAGTGTTTATAAGGGTGGAGCGATAGTTTTGTCAACAGTCTATGGACTTGATTATGCTATAGCTCTTCTCATACTACTACTTCCAGTGGCTATATACATTGTTGTGGGTGGTTTGAGGAGTGCAGCAATTAACAATTTGTACCTTGGGGTAATGATGCTTATAGCAGCTGCAACAACATTTAGCTATATAATGGCATATATTGGTGGACCTCTGGAGGGTTTGAGGAAGCTAGTTAACATGACTATAGCTGGGAAGTTTTCAGGGAGTCTCTGGCTCAGAATAGATGGTGCAGGGCCTCAACCAGCCATTGAGAAAGGAATGCTAGTGCCACTCATAATGAGCATAACATTCTCAATAGGTGTTGCACAAATAGCATTGCCAAACATATTAGTGCAATTCTATACAGCTAGAAATGAAAAGGCTATTGAGAAAGGCAGAATCATAGGTCCTATACTTGTAGCACTCTATGCTATGCTTATGTTCTCTCTTGGAGCATTTTGCCACCTAGTGATAGACAGTAAGGTTAGTAATTATCAAGTAATTCAGCTAATGAAGGACACTGACTGGGTTATACCAACAGCTGTAAATATGATAGTTCCTGAAGGTATTAGAGGATTGATATTAGCGGGTCCTATAGCAGCTTCCATGTCTACAATAGCCATAACCATTCTGAGCATGGTCACAACGCTTATAAAAGATGTTATTCAACCCTTTGTAAAACTTGATGATAAAAATGCATTAAAGTTTTCAAAAACACTTGCAATACTACTATCATTACTTCCAATACCATTTGCAATACTGCGAAACAAGCTTATTGTGGATATGGTTGGAGCAGCATTTGGAACAATCTTCGCAGTTTTCATAGGCCCTGTAACAATAGGGCTTTTCTGGGGGAGGGGCTGTAGAGAGGGGGCTGTAGCATCCATGATTAGCGGAGCTGTGACAGGTATTATATGGTATATCTACATCTATGGAGAAACATTAATATATCCTACAATACCCGCTATAGTAGTAGCTCTAACTACATATATCGTTCCATGCTTGCTCAAGAAGCGCAAATAAGTAGAGTGAATAACGTTTTTGAATACAAGTTCTTTTTAACTGAAGGCCTTGTTCTCTAGAGTTGATAGGAGGTTAGGTTAGTAGCGATCCTGGCAAGAAACTCGTTAACTAGCTCTGCTATTGTGGGGCCTTCAACTATTTTTAGGCTCCACATTACGTTAACTACAGGTTTGTTTAGCTTTAGTGTGCTTGCTATATTTATGGGTGAGGCATTCACTATTACCTCTGCTTCAGCATTATTTAATGTATTTTCTAAGTCTCTGAGTTGCGATTGTGTATACCCAGCACTAGGAAGTACTGGTCCTATGTGTGGATACATATCATATACCTTCTTCAGGAATCCAACTGCATACGGCCTTGGGTCAATTACTATAGCGCCATGTTTCTTAGCTATTACATAGCCTGCCCCATATGGTGCTCCACCATGCGTTACTGTTGGATAGTCCTCTACAATTACAACTTTCTTGCCACTTAAATGCATGGGCTCTGCCATTTCTACCTCCATATCAGCCTTAACTATGTGTGCACGGCTGTTAACCGTCCTGATGTTTCTAATTATTCTCTCTACATCCTCTTCTGAGGCCTGGCCAACCTTTGTTATTATCACAGCGTCAGCCATTCTAACATTGACCTCTCCTGGAAATGTTGAGGTTTCTAGTCCTGGTCTCAGGGCATCTACAGCTACAACCATGTATTGAGGTCTGAAGAAAGGCCAGTCATTGTTTCCACCATCCCACAGAATCACGTCCCCAACTCTCTCAGCCTCTAGAAGAATTTTTCCATAGTCTACCCCCAGCAGAACCATTGCACCCATCCTCAGATGAGGCTCTATCTCCTCTCTTTCCTCAATACTCAGCTCACAGCTATTTACATCATTAAGGCTGCGAAAGATTTGCACACTCTTTTTCTCAATATCTCCATATGCCATTGGATGCCTCACCACAACAACTCTAGCACCCCTTCTCATAAGCTCTGCAACAAAAGCCCTGGATATAGTTGATTTTCCTGCCCCCGTCTTAACAGCTGTAACAGCAAGAACAGGCTTTACACTCTCTAGCATTGTGCTCTTAGGACCCAGAATACGAAAATCGCAACCCAGGGATAGCACAAGTGAGAGCATTTTTCCCAATTCCTCATAAGTCAAGTCGCTAAAGCTCAGCACAACTTCATCAACGCCATGCCTCATCACCAGATTTGGAAGTTCGCTCAAAGGGTAAATAGGTATTCCCTCTGGATATAGCTCACCTGCAAGACTTGGTGGGTACCTCCTATACTCAATTCCCGGTATCTGTGTAGCCACAAAGGCTACAACCCTATACTCACTACTATTTCTAAAAGCTGTGTTGAAGTTGTGGAAATCTCTACCACCAGCACCAATAATAACCACCTTTCTAGTCACAGCACATCACCAGATATAAGAGTATTCAAGTTATGCAGTCTAAAAACACTATAAATACCCCAAGCTTTTAGTGGGAACTGCAATGGTGTATATATGTAGGAAATGTGGAAGGGTCTTTAAAAGTAGAAGGGCATATGTATTTCACATACTTATGGGGTTAGAGGGAGGATATGCTAAAAGAAAAAGCAGTAAAAGGTAGACTTATAGATATGAACATGTCTTGCTACACAAATCCATATCATCCCCTCCCTGCCTTAAAAAGAAAAGCAATGCTTTCACCTGATAGTGAAAAAGTTTCATCTTCTGAGAAGAGGTTAGCTGCGCCCCATGGTTTTGAGCATTTCTAGTAGAGAGCTTCTTAAGATGCTTATATCCGTCATTAGAGCCATGAATCTGAATCCCATTTGCATATATTTCTTTGCTGAATCAATGCTAAATGTATGTATTCCAGGCACTTTATCATATTTTTCGCACGTCTTCAAGACGATTTGTAAAGCCTCTTCAAATTTTGGATGACTGTATTGCAGCGGTATGCCGAGGTTTACTGAGAGGTCCATGGGACCCACGTAGAACACATCTATTTCTTTAACACTTGCTATCTCCTCTATGTTTTTAAGAGCTTCTCTTGTTTCTATTTGAATAGCTATTACGAGTTCTTCAGCTTCAAACCTGTTGTAGTATTCAAGGAAATCCACAGCACCATATAGAACAGCTCTCCTAGGTCCAACACCTCTAACACCGTTTGGTGGATACCTAGAGTATGTCACAACATTGATAGCCTCACTCTTTGTGTTTACCCATGGAACTAGCACTCCTGTTGCCCCAACATCTAACACCCTCTTTATAACCACCATATCGTTCCAAGGAACTCTCACTATTGGTGCAATATCTGGGTTTCTGATTGCCATCAGCAACACCTCAAGGCTTGAAACATCTAGTGGGCCGTGCTCCATGTCGAAAACAAGCCAGTTTAGTGGCAGTGTAGAAATTGCTTCAACTACATCTGGATGGTTTATGGTTATCCACGTTCCTAAAGCTACTTCATTTTTCCTCAGAACCTCCTTTAACTTGGGCATGTGCATCACAAGAGAAGATATAGTTTTGAAAAGCATTTTTAATCTTACATTATTTACAACAGTATGGGATTTTTATGAAGAGGCCCAAAGTACTGATTACAGCACCAATACATAGCGCTGGCGTTGATATACTTAGTAAGGTTGCTGAAGTTATTTATACATCTAAGAATCTTAGCAGTGAAGAGGAGTTGGCATCCATTATTGGGGATTTCGATGCTGTGGTCTCGATGGGTACAGAGCCTTTTACTGGAAAGGTGCTGGAGAAAGCTGTAAAGCTCCTCATAGTTGCGCGTCACGGTGTTGGATATGATAATGTGGATGTAGAGGCTGCTACAAGACTCGGTATATGGGTTACTATAACACCTGTTGAAGAGCTCTTCGATGCTGTTGCAGATCATGCTATGGCACTACTATTATGCCTTGTTAGAAGGGTTTGTGACGCTGATGTGTTTGTGAGATCTGGTAAATGGTTTAGCAATCCACATGAAAACAGGGTTTTCATTGGTGCTGGGCTGAGGGGCAAGGTAATGGGTATTATAGGACTTGGGAGGATAGGTTCTAGAATTGCTGAGAGAGCTAAGGGATTCGGCTTAAATGTTATGTACTACGATATCGAGAGGAAGATTGATTTAGAGAAAAAGCTTGGTGCAGAATTTCACCCCCTAGACGAGCTATTGAAGAGCTCGGATATAATAGTCGTGGCCCTCCCACTTACAGAGAAGACTAGAGGGCTTATAGGCAGAAGAGAGATGTCGTTGATGAAGCCCTCAGCCATTCTGATAAACATAGCGCGAGGCCCTATAGTGGATCATGAAGCGCTTGTAGAGGCTTTAGAAAGTGGTAGAATAGCTGGTGCTGCACTAGATGTGTTTTTCAGAGAACCTCTAGAGGCAAGCAATAAGCTTACAAAGCTGAAAAATACTGTACTAACACCGCATATAGCATGGTTAACTGAAGAAGCTAGAAAAGCTATGTCCATAGCGGTAGCCGAGGAAATCGCAAGAGTTTTGAGAGGGGAAGAACCAAAGTATCCTGTGAACCCAAGTATAAGAGGGAGTGCAAGAAACAAAAGGTATGTTGCGAATTGAAGGTGGTGCAACATTGGTTCAGATATGCTTTGCAGCGTACAGTGGTGATCCCCCTAAAGACCTGGCTGAAAAAAGTGCCATTGTTTTAGAGAAGCTTTGCAAATTATGCAACAAGTTTACAGTTCTTGTTGGTGGTTACTGGGGGCTGATGAAACACATTGTCGATAAGTCGCTTGAGCTCGGGCTTCAAGTAGTTATAGTTGCCCCCATTGAGGAAGAGGAGACGGCATTTCCAGAGAAAGCAATTATTTTTAGACCTGGGGTTAGCTACAGGGTTAGAAGTGTTTACATGGTTAGATCGTGTAACGCACTCATTGCACTAGGTGGGGAGAGTGGAACAATTCAGGAAATTGTAACAGCCTATGCGGAAGGAAAGCCAGTATATGTGTTAAAATCTGGGCTCTCAAGCGATAGAGTAGCATTGTTTGCTCCATACATGGACTCCAGAGCATTAGCAGAAGTAAAGATTTTTGAAGAGCCCGAGAAACTTGCAGAAACTGTGGCTAGGGAGATATGCACTGCATGACACCTCTTTAACAACATACCCTAAGCACACAAATATAATATGATGAAGGCATAGCGATAGTGAATTGTTTATAACTGAAAGCCTCGCTTTTTAAGGCTAGGAGGAGGTCAGAACTGAAAACAAAGACCCATCCTTTAACTGAGCTGCTTCAAAGTTTGTGATTAGAAGTTGAGTTCATAAGCCATGGCTCTATTTACTTACGTTAAGCGATTGAGGTTCTACCACGAGCCCAAGCGAATTAAAGGTAGATGGGGGTTTTGTGCCATTAGACTCGACAACTATCCATGATCCCATAGAAATGCTCAAGTCTCTATAGGTGAGATAGAAGTCCCTGGATACGATCCTGAAAACTAAAATGAAGGGAATGTACATCTAGAGGCAAAGGATTAGAGGGATTCAGGTTTCATCGAGCTTGATATCGTTTGGTATCAAGCCCTCTACCCTTGGCTTCACAGCCCTCAGAACCCCTCTTCATCGAGATCCATGTCACAGGGCTCCACCACTTGGGGCGACCCTAACCCACAGCCCCTCCTCCACCATTTTCTCCGGGTCATTGCTGTGAGGAGACCCCACATCCTGGCTCCTCCTCAAACCCACCTCTCTTGGATCTTCGCGATATACCCGCATCTCGAGGCATCTCCCCAGCAGAGGAAACGTCAACAACCCTTATAACTATATGAAACTCGAAACAGCCGCAAAAGGCATTAATGAGTGGGAAGTAGCTATAAAGGTCTTGCTATGTATATTCCATCCTGGTTCTCTACAATAATGACCCTGATCTTTTTGTTTACTAGTTCTGGGCACCATTTCACTCCAACTACTGTTATAATTGTACTGAGTTCGCTGTCCACAGTTATAACTTCTCCCTTTAGCCACCCTGGCATGGCTACTGAGACGCTTATTTTCTCACCTCTGCTGTACTTTGTTGGGTATCTCTTTGTGTATCTGAATCCGAAATCAAGCTTCTTGTAGTGTAGTGGTATGCTGAATTTTTTCTCTAATTTTTCAAGAAACTCTCTAAACTCTCTCCATGTAGGTTCTTTTGCACCTGGAACTTTTCTACCATATTTGTGCACCTCATACTTTTGTATGCCAAAGGGTGGAAACCTTTTGCCTATACCTATTCTCAACCCCCACTCAACTATCTCCTCAATATCCTTATCGTTTACCCCAGGTATCCAGACTGGTGTTAGATGCACATCTATTCTAGTCTCCTTAGCTATGTACTCTACAATCTCCTTAACTTTCTCAGTTCTATACCAGGGAACACCTTGTAAAAAGACTCCTTTCTCAAGATCCAAAGTATCGATACTTATGTTGAGTCTATCTAAACCAGCCCTGTCCAAAGCATCAACAAGGCTCTGTGTTAGTGTGTAGCCTCTTGTCTCCATAGCCACTCTTGGTACAACTTTCTTAAGTTTTGCAACAATATTAACGATGCTTGGATGAGTAGGAGGCTCCCCAACCCCGTCTATGAGAACCTCAATAACATCACCACCCTTAACCTCAACAACATGTCTCACCCACTTAACGAGATGCCTCCAATCAACTATGAACTCTGCTTGCCTATGACGAGAGTAAGGACCAGCATCAACACTGCAGTAAATGCAGTTATAGGGGCAAAGAGTTGTGGGCCTAACTTGAATAATGTTTGTACCCCTATCTATCACACCAAATGCGATGTGACCTATCAGCGGCAGATCATCTATGTAAACAAATAGCCTGTTTCCCGAAGCTCCAATTACCCTGCTCATTTGGTGCACGCAAGGTGCTAAAGCTTATCTCCCCCCGCCCTTCAGGGCGAGACTTTCAGCTACAAATAATTTCTCTCTAGTTTATAGCTGGTTATTAAGCAGAAATTTAGAGGTTTTTGGAGTGAATTTTGGTATTGTTGAAGGCTATTACCTCATGTTGAGGGATAACGCGATTTTTTATGTTAAAGGAGTTTCTCACCCGCCTGGATCTCTGGTTGCGCTCCCTAAATATGTGCCATCTGCATCTGGTGAGAGGTTGCATGTATCTGGTTTGAGATACACCAAGGTTGCTGGTATTGAGCAACAGCTTCAGTATGTTGCTACTATGTATCCAAATCTAGTTGTTAAAGATGCTTACTATTGCTACAGACCCACACCTATGGTGAGGCTTGAGAGTGTTAAACAGCTTTACAACCCGGTTGAAAAAGCTATGCACATTCTCAAGAGTGGGAGGTGTTCAAGTCCTGTGATTTGCGATGTAAAGGAGTTTCTAGATATAGCTAATGAGGTTGGGGGAGTTAGGGAAGTTGGTGTATCAGGCTCAGTATTAGTTGATCTCTACACAATGGAATCAGATATAGAT
>JAPWTX010000073.1 GCA_028275825.1 Ignisphaera sp.
ACACCGTTGCATAGGGAAGCTGTTAGGAAGGTATTGGAGATGTACAGGTAAGGATCCTTCATCTACGTTGTTCTAGACCTCTAAAGATTTATGTAGGTGTATCAACCCTTCTCTACTAGGTGATGACGTGTGCTCGGCTTTTTGCGTAGCAAGAGGCTTGATGGTTTTGCTCTTCTTGTGCTTACCTACCTAACACTTGTCTATGGTGTTTATTACCCAACGCAGAAGGGTCTTCCAATTGGGTTGGAGGGGCTAAAGGTGATAATAGCATTTGTTCTTACAATGGTTTTTGGTTTAGCAGGACTTAAGCACTTCACTACTGGGAGTAGAATAAGGTGTAGAGAGGGATGCCTAGCAGAGGCTATTGGAAGAGCATTCTTCGCAGGTATTGGAGTTGCGCTGATAGCCATAGCTTGCGCTATTGCTGATTATGGTCTTAGAAAAGGGTTCATACCGTTATATGGATTGACAGAGATTGGGAATATACTGTCAGCAGTGATATTTCATACTCATATTCGTTGGCGCAATACTAATAGCTATTGCGCTGAGTTAGGAAACACACCCAAAGCTATATTAGAAAGGCTCTTTAAGTACATGCATGGTAACTTAAAGACATATTTTCCGTAGCTTAACTATGTATCGAAGTTGTTTTTGATTGGGTAAGAGGGTTATGAGTGAAGGTGTTAGGAGAAGGCTATTAGGTGCTGTACTGGTACTGGTAGTAGCTATTGCTATGGTTTCTCTGCTCAATGCTGTTCTTCCTCTGCTTTCAAAGGATTTGACGCAGGCATATGCTGCTTACAGAGGTTTTGTTGTTGCCGCTATTCTTGGGTTAAGTGGGGAAACAATACTTGCTAGCGCAGCATTCTCAGGTCTTGTCATAGGTCTTGCTCTACAGCCTATACTATCAAACTTCTTCTCAGGTCTCCTAATCCTCTTATCAGGCTACGTAAAGCCTGGCCAGGATGTTAGGATAGCTGGTGCTATACCGATATCATTCCTTGCTTTCCCAGCCTACAAGTTCTTTAGCAGAGACTATGTTGTGCCCAGTGTTAGAGAGAGGGTAATTGAAATTGGTCTTCTGTACACAAAGATAGTTGATATTGATGGAAACGTGGTTAAGATATCAAACAACATGTTGCTGAACTCAAGTGTAGTCCTTGAGAAGGTGTATGAAAGTAGAAGGGTTCAAATAAGGTATGAGTTTCCAGTGACATGTAGTCAAGGACTGGTTCTGGGTAAGCTTCGTGAAGCATTCAACAATACATTAAACGATTACGAGCTCTATATCGAGGAGCAAAGCGATAAACAGTACTACATAGTCTTGCTAATAACTACAGCACCTCCAAACATAAAGGTAAGGGAGTTTAGATCAAAACTACTCAAAGAATTCATAGAAGTTCACAGAGAGCTAACAATCAACGGACTCTGCCAACAAACACAGCAACCAGCAAGATAAGAAGACTTTGGTAAGCAAAACAATTACTTCTCAACCAGAAGAAATATCGAGACGCAAAAGAAAGCAGAGATGAGCAGTGCCCAAGTCTCGAACCACACCTCTTACCATAGCATTAAACCCTAAACCATTTCTATATAGATACTTACCTCTCCCTATGCTTAAAGCCATATTAAAAAGCTCTCCAAACAACATGCCTAGCAACCCAAAGCAATATCCCTAAAAGCTTATGAACTCCTTAACTAGACTATTAGCTTGGGGCCCAGGGATAGGTCAGCTCAATACCCGTTCATCACATTCAGTTGCGTAGGTTTCATCATCCCTGGGCCCCCGGACACACCTTCTCAAAACTGTGGCAACAATTTTTAAGTTGCGGCACCCGCCATTAATTCAGCTCTTCCTATATTCTGGAGCACCTTGAGCTATATTCTTCAGGTCGATGACCAGAGTCAATGGCTTTTGTCGAAACATTCAGCTCTTTTACGCTGCAAGACCCAGGCTCTGCAAATCAAACTCATGTTTCCTGGGGTACACATCAATGACAGCTGTCAATGACTCTAGTCTCTTAAACGAGTTCAATGCTTCTTGTGAGAGAATGTATGCAGAGCCCCCGGGTCTGCAAAGTAGGTGCACCTAGAAAAGAAAAAGAGTTGACTATAAAATAGCCCAACTCTTTCCAGCTAAAACTATGTACAGAAAAGTTTATGAACTCTATAAATATAGAGCAGTACTTCGGGGCCCAGGGATCTAGCTCAGTGGCCAAGGTTTCAATCACAGCTCAGCGGTTCGTATTCTCATCATCCCCGGGCCCCCTACAAGTTTCCTAGCTTGCAAAGCATTTAAAGAGAGACCCAGGTATTGCTTAGCTAAGCTCTTTCCTCAGCTTTGTTGCGTCTACCTCAAAGCATACACTGTCATTATCTTCCTCCCACCAGTCCACTAGAATACCCTTCTTCTCTAAGAGCTCTACATAGCTCTTGAGATCCTTGACCTCGTTCCTCCTCTTGCAGAAGACCCTATTCTTCGCCATATCTTGAGAAGTACTAGACTTATTTTCACCTCATGATGCTGCACCCGTGATGGGCTCCCGAAAGATGAGGGAAAGCCCCAGTGGGTGCAGAACCCTCGCCATTCATGGCGGGGAGCCGTCAGCAGCTCTACCTATACCTGTTTTTGACTCTGCATCTGCTTTGGGCATGGCATCGGCTGCTCTACCTGCTCTACCTGTCTCTGGTTTAGGTGGTGTGTTTGTGGATGCTGGTGCTTTGCCCAGCGCGCTGGCAACGGCTTTGAGAAGCTCATAAACCTCGTCAAGCTTTCTACACTCCTCATAAACCTTCACCAGGTACGCAATAACATCGTTTGGAGAGCTGAAGCCGTAGCCGGGTCTATATCAACTGTAAATACCTGTGAATAGCTGCAAATACGTAGCTTAATCACTTTCTATAACCACTAACACCTTAACCTTCCTCCCGTGAAACTTCCTGAGCTTTAGTTGGTAGTCTTTTGGTGGGTATATAACATACCTATCACCAGATATCTTAACTACACTAGCTTCAAACATATAAACAATGCTCATGGAACCACCAGAACTATAGAAATCAACAAGATTTATAAGACTTGTTAACAAAATCTAATTAGTGATAGCCTATGAACCTCTCTATGAGGGTTTTGGCAACAGCAAAGGTTGAGGCTGTTGCCCCCGAGGGAGGTGAGGCCCTATTAATTCAATTCATAAAGATGTACAGAGATGCAGCTCAATATATAGTTGATGGGATTTGGCTTTTGAACGATGTTCCGTCTGAAAAGAGTTTGCATAAAATGTTCTACAGCGAGTTGAGGAGACAAGGTTTTAGAGCACACCATGTTTCAGAGATTTACAAGCGTGCCAAGGAGGTTGTTGAGGGTGCTAAGAGGAATAACGGCTCTAAACCTGTTTTAAAGAAGTTGACTGCTAGAATACACCCACTAGACTATAAGGTAGACTTCAGCGCAAAAACATTGAGAATAGCTGTTTTAAATAATCAGTGGGTTGAGCTGAGGCTCAAGTGATATAGCTACCTCAACAGGTATCTCGATGGCTCTTGGAGACCAGGGGAGATATTGGTTAGCTGTAGAAGCAATAAGATATTTGTTTACATAACATTCCACAGAGGTGTTGAGCCCATTGCCTTCAAAACTGTTGTTGGTATAGACATAAACTTCAACAACAT
>JAPWTX010000074.1 GCA_028275825.1 Ignisphaera sp.
ATGGTTACAGCAGAAATTTTTGTGTTGTGGAGGAGTATAATTGTATTCCTTTATGATTTGTTTCACGTACATGAAACAGCTATTCCAAGGTGTACCTAATAAAGCCTAGAAGCACTACACAATTTTTGGGTGAATCAAATGGCGACTCAAAGCAAGATCCTTGGAGTAGCTGTGCTAGCCATACTACTAGCATCAGTGATACCCATAGCAATACCTGTAGCAGGTGAGCAACAAGGTAGTCAAGCATATGCAGTGCTCTTGGCCAAAGCCAAAGTCCTTTACACCATGCTTAATAGGAGTTTGGCTCTAAACATATCGACAGAGCTTAGGAGTGAGATCCAGAGTTTGCTGGCTGTGAACATATCTTCATTGTCTGTTGATGTTCTTAGGGAGTGGGTTAATAATGCATCTAGATTGCTTGCCAGGGTTAATGAGGAGGTTAGGGTTGGTGGAAGAGCGTACGCAGTTGGAATAGCGCTGCAGAGGTATCTAAACGGGCTTGAGAAAGCTTTGGAGGAGAGGCTTAGGAAGCTGAACATAACAATACCCGTTAACCTCACAAGAGCTAGGGACATTAGTGAGCTCAACAAGTTGCTGAGGAATGTTACTAGCGTGGTAGAGGCTGAGAAGACTAATAGATTTGCTAATGCATCAATTGTTGTTGCTCTGAGGAATGCTGTTAAGGGTGTGAGGGATGCTGAAGAGGCTCAGAAGCACCTAGTACTAGCAGAGAAGGCTATTAATGCAACTATTGACAGGCTTAGGAGGCTTAATGTCTCGGAAGACGTTATAGAGAGGCTGCAGGTTGCTTTGGAAAAGGTTAGGGAGTCAAGAGGGATCCTTGCTAATGCTACTCAGGTCGCTAAGCAGAAGGCTAAGAGTATGGAGGATGCTGTGAGGGAGGCTCTTGAGAATAGAACTGCACAGCTATTGATGGATATTGAGAGCCGTGAACAAGAGCTTAAGGAGCTGAGGGAGAACATAACTGATGAGAGAGCCAAGCAAATGCTTGGCTCAATCATTGATAGGCTTGAAGAGCTTAGAGATAGGCTGGCAAACGCTTCTGCGGAGAACATTACTAGGTGGATGCCTGACCTAGGAGAGATTAGGGGATGGCTAAAGAACATCGAGAAAAACGTTAACAAGACCGTAATGCCATTCATACCTGTGTGGATGCCTGGCAAAGGCATTGATAGAGCGTTTAACGAGAGCATTGCCAAGGCTAAGGAGCTGCTACAGGAGGTTAAGCAGATGCTTGCAGAGGTTAATAAAACTAGGGAGATTGTGTGCATAGCTATCTATCCACCTCCACCAATATGCAAAGCAATTATAGAGGGCAGAGCAGTAATAGACTCAACAGCAAGGCTTGTTGCCAAGGCAGAGACAGAGATTAATCTTTCAGAGAAGCTCTATGCCGAGGGCAGGAAGTTAGAAGCATTAACACTTGCAAACAGGGCATACGCAGAGCTGAGAGTTGCAAAGGCATGGCTAGAACCCATATACAACATGATTAAGAGAGCTACAGAGACGACTACTACCACCACAGCTCCACCAACTACCACGCCAACCCCAACACCAACTCCATCAGTAGCAACAACCACTCCAGCACAGTTGGTAAAGGTTAAGAATGCAAGTCTAGAGAAACTCCAATGCAATGCCTTTACATGCACCTACAGACTAATACTGACTGTTGAGAATGATGGTAGCACCGCTATTACAATCTATGGTGTAAGACTCGATGTTGCAGGCGGGTTTGGGAAGACAGTGAATGTTGTGGTGAAGCCAGGTAGTGAGACGTCAATTACAGTGGATATAGAGATTTCGAGATTTGTAAGCATAGAGTCACCAGTACCAGTTGTCATCATAACATCGCAAGGAACAATAACTATTCAGGTACAGGTAGAGTCAAGCTAAATCAAATTCGATCAAAACCATTTTTTGTTTGTAGAACCCTCTCTTCTCCTCAACAAATCTTCTTCGCATCTCTCAGCATCTCCCTGTAAATAGGGTCTAGAGCATCGCATTGCCCAATAGCAGCTATGCCTAGTGGAAAAGGCTTTCTTCTTAATAGCCTAGCATGTAATCACTGCTACTCTCTTTAATGTGTTCTTAATCTCTGAAAAAGTCTTAGGCATCACTATAGCCAGCTCCTCCTCACTCATTTTATACACCAATTTGGAACCCCGTATCAATCTAATTTTATTACATCTACACTAAAATTTTAGTGCTATGTATTTTTCGCAATTTTTACTAATAATTCGATAGTTTTGCCATATCTATATCCTTCTCTAACTCTACAATTCTCTTCATCTCATCTACAATAGGTTGAAGAACATTAACCATAGTTTTACCATGATTTCTCCATTTTCAATAAGTTCAACTGCTCTAAGCACAGAGCTGAACATACCAAGCAAATCTCTCACATACAAATTCGTAAAAGGTATAGGTTATACATCTGCTGTAATCCTTTTAAACACTATAATCAAAACATCGATTATATATCACTGATGCTCCTGTGCACTATAAATGACATTAAATGTAAGGTGAAGCAGAGGGATGTCTCAGAAACTTTCGTGGGAAAATGTATGATAAAAGGATTTACGTAACCTATTAGGTAGCAGTATAGAGATCTTAAATATTATAATATTGATGTACAAGTTCTCCTAATTCAAATAATTCCATTGTTCTTCTTGTTACCTCAGTTTGTGAATTGTATTAAGTCTCGTGGTAGTGTTGAGGAAGCATAAGGTAACACTAAAACATCTTTACTATTGTTAATTCATAGGCGTACTTCAAAACTTCTTCTAAACCCTCAAATTTCTTATAAAGCTTAGACTCCTTGATATTCTTTGATACTACAAGTATATTTACAACTGAAAGCCCCGCCTTTCAAGGCAGGGATGTATAGAAAGGTCTATAAATACTCTTTGTTTAATTGCTATTGGTGATGAGTGTTAAACTCTCTGAGCTATTGGCGATGATAAGCAGCTTATCAATAGCCCCGAGTACAATGGATAGGGGTAATGGGCCGGAGACCCGGCCCGGGATTGAACCCTCGGGAAGAGGGGATGTAATTCCAAACCTCCTCGCTCTAGGGAAACCCTCGCACTTCAGGGTGGGGAGGAGGTCAGAGTGCTCTCCATGTCCAAGTCTCCTCTGTGTATGCTCGAATCATTTCCTGATCCCAGGGCTTATAGAGATTTGCTAAAGAGCTTTCTATGAGAGGAAAAGGATAAATTCTTAATCTGCAGTAACTAAAAGGGGATTCCTCTTGGCTCTCTACATAGTCCTGACATTCGATGACTTGACACAGGACATGGTAACAGTTAGTGATATTCTCAAATCAGTTGGTGCAAGAGGTGTGTTCTTCATAAACACAGCGGCTATAGTTAGTGAGGTTGAGGAGGGTGTTGTTAGAGAGCTTGCGAAGAGTCATGAGGTTGGCAGCCATAGCCATACTCATCCAGATTTAACAAAGCTGTCTGTGAAGGAGGTTTTTAGGGAGCTAGAGCTATCCAAGCAGATCCTCTCAAGGATAATAGGGAGGGAGGTGAAGTCCTTTGCATACCCATACGGAGCATACAACAAC
>JAPWTX010000075.1 GCA_028275825.1 Ignisphaera sp.
GATAGTTGTTGTAGCAACACACATACTAACAGGTGTTGAGAGGTTGGCTAAGGGCTTTGCAATACTTCACAATGGGAGGGTTGTTGCTAGGTACCCAGGCGAAGCTGTTGAGGTTCCAACAGTTGTTGAGTGCTCATCAAGGGATGCTTCACGTATTGTTGAAGAGGCTCAGAAGCTGAACCCAAGCAAGATAGTTGTGTCTCAATCAGCAATATACATACACACAACATCTACTCAACAAGCATCAAGTTTTGTTGAGAGGTTTGGATGTGTAGCGTATCCAGATATAGCAACGATGTACAGCGAGGTTGTGAAGGTGTAGAGCATTAATCAATCTGAATCACAAAAAGATTTAGCTTCTAGCAATAGCTAACCACTTTCTGGTGAACTGATTGAATTTTGAAAGGCTTGAGAAATTCATTCTCGACAAGATGTCTAGGTATAGGATGCCGGGGCTTTCAATAGCTGTTGTGAGGGATGGTGAGGTTATATATGCTAGGGGCTTCGGCTTTAGGGACTTAGCAATATCTGCTCCTGCAACGCCTAAGACAAGCTACTGTGTTGGCTCTGTGACAAAGGCTTTCACTGCAACAGCTATTATGCAGCTTGTTGAGAAGGGTCTTCTTAGCCTCGACGACCCTGTCTCTAAGTATGTTGGTGTTATTAAGGATCCTGAGGTAAGGATACACCACCTACTTACCCACACCTCTGGGATTCCCGTGCTTGGCTATGCAGAGGCATTGATAGATACATACTACGGTTTTAGGAAGGACATGCTACTACCAATCGCTAAGTCAGATGATGTCTTGGCGTACATGATTGGTTACGAGGACTACCCGAGGATGAGACCTGGTGAGAGATGGTTCTACCTAAACGAGGGCTACGTAATACTAGGCAAAATCATTGAGAAGGTTGCTGGTGTTAGCTACGAGGAGTATGTTAAGAGGAATATTGCTGGCGTTATTGGTATGGAGAAAGCTTACTTCACAAGGGAAGAGTTTGAGAAGGACAACGACAAGGCTACACCGTACTACATAAAGGATGATACAGTTACAAGAGCTGAGCCACTGTTTGGGATATCGTCAGATGGAGGCTTATTCACCTCGTCTATAGACCTAGTAAAGTTTGCTTATGCATTAGCTAATAGGGGTTCTATAGGAGGTGCCCAGATACTTAGTAAGGAGAGTGTAGAGCTCATGGAGAAGCCTCATGTTAAACTACCCTATGAGTCCCCCACAAGCAAGTACTATGGCTATGGGCTAATAATTCACGATAGCTTTGCAGGTGAGTACAAACTTGTTGGTCACAGCGGCTCGGTGTATGTCTACACGGCTTACATGGATTACTTACCGGAGAAGAGAGTTGCAGTTGCCTTAGCCTCTAACTCTAGTGGCTACCCACTATCCCTCATAGGGGCATACGCACTTGCCATAGCGGCTGGAGTTGATGAGTCTAGGCTACAGTTCCTAAAGATTGATAGGGTTGCTGATAGGATTGAGGGTCTATACACAGGTTACAGAGAATCAGTTGTGCTAAGGGTTAGGAGAGCCGGGGACATGCTAATCCTTGAGGATCCCTACAATAGGAGAGCTATAGTAAGCCTCGTGCTTGATAAGGTTGAGGAGAGCTACGCAAGGTTCTACATAGCAACTCTATACACGAGAATACCAGTAGAGTTCTTTATTGAGAGGGACAGAGTTGTAATGATCTATGAGAGGTACTTGCTTGTAAAGAAACAGTGAAGAGACTTTGATTCAAGTGCTCAACACCTTTATCTCTGTACAAACCCATTAGCATAGCGAAGAATGTGTATTATCTAGAATATTCGTAAATTAGTTCTACAAGTCATTTTAAGGAAAAAGCTGAGGATGTGAAGTGAATAAAGAGATGTAGGTTTTGAGCATAATTACCTATAAAGAGAGTTCAAGGTTCTTTTACAGAGATGCTGAGCAGAATCTATGTGACTCTCCCCAATTTCCTAACCCTTACCCTTGTCGAGTTGAGGACAGCACCACTATAAGCATCAACATCACCGCTCATTAATGCACTTACTCTAAACCCATTCAAACCTCTTGCATGCCTAGGCATCCACAGAACACCTCTCTGAAGACCCTTATCAATAACTGCTCTAGCTATGAACGATGCCCTCTCATTGAAAACCTCAACAATATCTCCATCCAGTATCCCCAGCTTCTCAGCATCCTCAGGGCTTATGTGTAGCTCTGCTGGTACCCCTCCATAAACCTCCTCGAACTGTGTATGGATATATTTTATGTGAGCTGATGTGATGAAGATGAACTTGTCCTCATCAATCTCTTCACCTGGTGGTGTTGGTAGTGGTGGTAAACCCTCCTTGACGGCTTGGGTACTGTAAAGCTCTATCCTACCTGTTGGGGTCTGGTAATCATCTTTAGGCTTTGGCTCTAGAACTACGCACCCCTGCTCAATAAGCTTCTTGAGGATCTCATCTCCAAATGCGATCCTAAGTATCTCGAATGGGTCTAGACAGATCTCGTTATACACCTCTCTAGCAATCCTCTTAGTGATCTCGCACATTAGCTGGTACTCACTCAGAGCCTCCCCCAATGGGTCTATAACAGGTTTGTTCAGGTAAACAACATTGTGGCTGTAGCTGAAGACAGCATCTAGTTTCTCAAAGAATGTTGGTGCAGGTAGAACAAGATCAGCGACCCTAGCTGTATCGCTCCAGTGAGTTTCGTGAACAACTACAAACGCGTCATCCCTCTTAACACCCTCTATAAACCTATGTGAGTTTGGTAGTGTTGCGGCTGGGTTATGCAGGTGTATATAGATGAACTTGTACTCACCCCTATAAACCTCTTCAGCAACCCTCTCCGTACTAACAACCCTCTTAGGCCCCCACCTATCAGCACCTGTAACACCAGCAAGGTTTATCGGTAAGCCATCGACGTTGCTGTAGTAGAACCCTCTGTGGATGCCAAGTAAAGCTGGTATTATGGCTATGGATCTAACAATCTCTCCACCACCGCGCCTCCTCTGCAACCCATAACCTATGAGAATAACGAATGGCTTGTGATTAGCTAGATCCTCAGCAAACTCAGCAACAACCCCTTTAGGTACCCCAGTAACCCTCTCAACAACATCGAGACTGTAGTTCTCTAAGTGCTTAACAAGCTCGTTAAAGCCATAGGTGTACCTCTCAATAAAGTCCCTATCAACAAGGTTGTGATCGATCAGGTACTTGGCTATGCCAAGAGCTAGGTAGCCATCTGACCCTGGCCTCACCCTAATGAACTTATTGCTAAGTCTAGCAGTCTCGGTGAGCCTAACATCAACTGTGTAAATTATTCCACCACGCTCCTTTACACTAAGAACCCTTCTCCACAAATGAAGAGCGCTAACAGCTACGTTAAAACCCCATGCAACAACCATGCTGAGGTTTTCTATCTCGTGAGGGAAGACACCATATGTTGAGCCATATACTAGCCTAAGAGCTTTATCACCGCTAGCATCACATATACTCCCATCTGTTTGTGTAACTCCTAGGTAGTTCCAAAGCCTTCTACTAGCATACCTCGTCAACACACCCCTATTACCTG
>JAPWTX010000076.1 GCA_028275825.1 Ignisphaera sp.
GGTGAGGTGCTGGGTATTGCTGGTGAGTCTGGTTGTGGTAAATCGACTTTGGCTAGGGTTCTGTATGGTTTTGTAAATCCTCCTCTGAGGGTTAGAAGAGGTTCTGTGGTGATAAGTGCTGATGATGGTAAGTATGATGTAGTGTCGCTGAGTTTAGATGAGCGGAGGGCGAGGCTCTGGTGGAAGGTGATAAGCTATATACCTCAGAATGCTATGAATGTGCTGAATCCTGTTGAGAGGATAAGGGATCATTTTATTGAGGTTTTGAAGTATCATTCATCGAAAGCGGATGTTGAGGAGGTGGCAAGGTATTTAGAGGGTATTGGGTTGAAGAAGGAGGTTTTAAATGCTTATCCACATCAATTATCTGGTGGTATGAGGCAGAGAATTGTTATAGCCCTTGCACTATTGCTTAACCCTAGAATTGTCATTGCTGATGAGCCTACAACAGCTGTTGATGTTGTTCTACAGAGAGGTATTTTACAGCTCTTAGTAGAATTCCAGAAGAGGTTGAATAACACCTTGGTTGTGATAACGCACGACATGGGTGTGCATGCTATGATTACAAATAGAGTTGCTGTCATGTATGCTGGGAATGTTGTTGAGGTTGGTGAAACTAGTGCAGTTTTTGAAAAGCCTCTGCATCCATATACACAAGGACTTATAAACTCTTTGCCTAGGATTGGCGATAAGAGTACTAGGGTTGGTTTAGCAGGTTCTCCACCAGATCTCCGAAACCCCCCACCTGGCTGTAGGTTTCATCCTAGGTGTCCATTCGCCATGGATATCTGTAGAAGGGAGAAGCCACCCTTCATAGAGGTTGAGAAGAGTCGTTTTGTTGCATGCTGGCTACATGTAAAGAGGTGAGGCCCGTGGGTAATTTGCTAGAGCTTAGGAGTGTTACAAAGATATTTAGATATGGCTTATTTGGCTTTGGCTTTAAAGCTGTTGACGGAGTATCCCTAGCTCTAGAGGATAAACCACTTATACTTACCATAGCTGGTGAGAGTGGTTCTGGAAAAACCACTTTAGCTAGGATTATTCTAGGCTTTCATGTTCCAGACTCTGGCGAGGTTCTCTATAAGGGTAGGAACGTCCACAGGTTGCAGAGTGGTGATATCAAGTGGTTTAGAAGAGAAGTTCAGGCTGTTTTCCAAGATCCATATTCATCGTTTAATCCATTAAGGAAAGTCTATAGTTATTTGCATGAAACAGCTGTAAACATAGCTAGTGTAGATAAGCGTGAAGCAGATGGTTACATAGATACAGTTTTAAAGGCTGTTGGACTGAGCTTAGATAAGGTCATAAATAAGTATCCCCATGAATTCTCTGGCGGCGAGCTTCAGAGAGTGGCTATTGCCAGGGCTCTGCTTACAAGACCCAGGCTTATAATTGCTGATGAACCCGTTTCAATGCTTGACGCATCACTCAGAATAAACATTGTTAACATGTTTAAGGAGTTTAAAGAGAGGTATGGAATAGCATTCATATACATAACTCACGACCTCTCAACAGCTTATTACATAAGTGATGAAATAGCTATAATGTATAGAGGGAGTGTAGTAGAGCATGGACCTGTAGAAAAGGTTTTGATAGAGCCTCTGCATCCATATACACAAACACTCATGGAGTCAATACCAATGCCAGAGCCCAAAGCTAGAGAAAGATGGTTAAAGACAATAAAGCTCTCTGGAGTTATAGAAGAGAAGGAATTCATTGCTGGAGGATGCAAATATGCCTCCAGATGCCCCTACGCATCTAAGAAGTGTTTTGAAAAACCCCCGCAAGACATCGTTGTTGGGGATAGAGTAGTTAAATGCTGGCTGTATTCAGAACAAAAAACCTGAGTGAGTCATTGCAATACCTCCATTTATTTAGAGCCATATAGATTTTTAACTAGAGCACTTACACCTTCTTTCAGATAAAATATGTTGGAGTGAGATGTGTATGGATAGACTAAAAATCGCTTTTATTGGGGCTGGTAGTGCTATTTGGTCTAGTAGAATTGTAATGGATCTTTTGATTAATAGAGATCTGAAGAATCTCGATATATGGCTTATGGATGTGAATGAGAAGAGGCTTAACCTTATATACACATTTGGGAAGAGGTATGCGGAGGAGTTGAAGAGGGGTGATGTAAGGTTCTTCAGGACTTTGGACAGGAGGGAGGCTATTAAGGATGCTGACTTCATTATCAATTCAGCTATGTATGGTGGTCATAGCTATTATGAGAGGATGAGGGAGATTTCTGAGAGATATGGGTACTACAGAGGTATAAACAGCGTTGAGTGGAATTATGTAAGTGATTATCACACTATATGGGGTTACTACCAGTTTAAACTCATGATGAGCATAGCTAGGGATGTTGAAGAGCTAGCTCCAAATGCCTGGCTTATCAATGTGGCTAACCCAGTTTTTGAGTTAACAACTCTTGTGACTAGAGAAACTAAGGTGAAGTTCATAGGCTTGTGCCATGGTCATCTAGGTTTTGTTAAAGCTGTTGAAGTACTTGGCATGAGGCTTGCTAAAGAGAGGCTAGGGAGGGACATTACAGCTCTCTGCGCATCTCACGATGTGGAGTGTTACAAAACTTTGCTAAGTTTAGTGGATTTCAAAGAGCTTGAGGTAGAGATGTCAGGTTTTAACCATGTTATATGGCTTACGAAGTTTATTTATAGAGGGGAAAACGCTTATAGATATGTAGATGAGTGGATTAAGGAGGATGCTGAGAGGTATTGGGAGGTGTGGAGGGAATATGTGTCCAACCCATTCGATGTTGATCTATCTCCAGCGGCTATAGACATGTATAGAACATACGGGCTTCTACCAATAGGAGATGCAGTTAGAGGAGGTACATGGAAATACCACTGGGATTTGAAAACAAAGCAATACTGGTATGGACCCTATGGAGGTCCTGACTCAGAGATTGGGTGGGCCATGTACATGGCGGCACTTAGAATAAGAATGGAGGAGCTTGAGCACGCTGTATATGACTTAACAACACCTCTAACACAGAGATATCCTCCAAAACCTAGTGGAGAATCCTTAGTTGAGATAATAGACTCCATAGTCAATGACAAGCCGAAGGAGGTATACAACATTCCAGCACCAATTCCAGGAGCATCAATTCCAGCACCACTACAGGTAAACATACCAAATGAAGGTGTCATACCAGGAATACCAAACAATGTTGCTGTCGAAATCCCTGTTAGAGTTGATGGAAAAGGTGTTCACAGAAAACCCCTTTCACCACTACCGAAAAAGATAATGAACTACGTCATAATGCCTAGGCTTATGAGGGCTGAGTGGGCTATTCAAGCGTTTTTAGAGGGTGGTAGAGACCATTTATTCAACTGGCTAATAGTTGATGTGAGGACAAACAGTGTTCAACAAGTAAATGATGTTATAGATGCAATACTTAAAATGCCTGGAAATGAAGAAATGGCAAAACACTACAGCTAAAACAAAACACATTTTTACAGATCGTTGAGTTGTATTTGGAGGAATGCTTTTTCTAGTGGTTTGCC
>JAPWTX010000077.1 GCA_028275825.1 Ignisphaera sp.
ACTGGAAGAGGTGTGGTAGGAAGCTTACTAATTTAGAGTGGCGTACGTATCTCTTCGGGCCTTTCTCTAGAGAAGTTCTCGATATTCTTGATGAGCTTGAGGCTGATGAGAAGGTTAGGAAGAGGTTAGCAAAGATTTTAGTGCCTGAGGTTGTTTCAGAGCCTGAGCTAAGGTTTGTAATTATAAATACTGTTATTGGGGATGTTGCTACGAAGAAGGATATTGAGAAGATTAGGAGAGAGGATATGGCTAAGATTAAAGAAGGTATTGGAAGGCTTGAGGAGAAGATTGAGATACTCAGGAAAGAGATATACACAAATAACTGAGCTTAGGGAGAGTATATCAAAGCTCGAAGGAGCATTTACGCAATTAGTTGATAGGATTAGCGATCTGGATAAACGTATTGATGTTTTAGATAAGAGAATTGATTATGTGACAAAGGTTTCGTGGATACTAACAGGATCTGTAGTAGCAACACTAATCGTACAAATAATGATGAGGTTTCTACATATTGCATAACACATGAGGTTTTGAAGAGATTTAGAAGCTTAGCTATGTTCTCATCTCTGAGGAGAGAAGAGAGTTACTGTAGCGTAGCACATATTTATTAGACGCTTCAGAGTCTCGCTCTTTAAAGTAGGGGAGGAAGTTGGATTATTTGTCAATCCATAAAACTGTATGATGTGAAGCTAGGGTCGCTATGTATGAGAAGCTGTGGCTTTAGTTGAGGTAAGCATAAAAACTCTTTTTAAGCTTGGTAAACTCTGTGAGGTGCTTGCATATTGAGTAGTGCTAGTGTGTCTATTGATTGGTCTAGGCTTGAGGAGGTTGTTGAGAGGGTTGTTAGGAGGGCTAGGGCTGAGGAGCTTAGGGATGTTGCTGAGGCTATAAAGACTCTTGCTGATTATGTTAAGAAGGGTTTTGACATCATAGCCGAGCACAGTAAAAGGATAGAGGAACACAGCAAGATAATTGCTGAGCATAGCAAAAGAATTGATGAACTTAGCAAGAGAGTTGAAGAGTACAGCAAGAGGCTTGAAGAACACTCAATGATTTTACAAGAACATTCGAAGAGACTTGAAGAGCATAGTAAGAGGTTAGAAGAGCTTAGTAAGAGGGTTGAAGAGATGAACAGGGTGTTGATGGAGCACTCGAAGAGGTTAGAGGAGTTGACGAAGGAGGTTGCTCACCAAGGCGTTGTTCTGGGGTCTATTGGTAGGAGGTGGGGCAGGGACTTGGAGAAGACTGTTTTGGATCTCTATAGGCATGTTCTTGAGGAGAGGGGTGTTATTCCTGAGAAGATTGAGAGGTTCACGTATGTCGATGTAGATGGTAGGTACTATGTTAAGGGCTCTAAAATAGAGTTCGACATATATGCGCATAACGACAAGGTCTACTTAGTGGAGGTGAAGTCTCACGCTGATGTAGAAGATGTTGAGTGGCTCTACAAAAGAGCTGAAATCTATGAAAAGCTCACTGGGAGAAAGCCAGACAAGCTAATCCTTGTAGCAATACACATAGATGATGACGCGTATAAGAGAACTGGAGAGCTGGGAATAGAGGTTATATACGGAGCAATAATACCGTAAAGCGGTCTCCCACAAAAAAACACTGAAGAATTGTATGAGAGGGAAAGGTAAAGAGTGGTCTACGCCTCCGAACCACCTTATCCCCAGGTTACTGGTCTTATCCTTTGACTTCCTAATAATTTCATTATCAAATGCAGCAAACACCTTGCTTCCACTAATACTCGCTGTTACTACATGAGGAAGGTCAAGAGTTTTCAACTTCAGCTTTTACACGTATGTGAATGCAGTCTTCAAAACATTATTGAAGTCTACATCGGCAATCCCTGCATTAACTACCTCAATAGAGTAGAGTGTTAGTGCAAGAGGCTTCTCTAAACCTGCTTGTGAGTAAATAGATGCAAGTTCAACTAGTGTTAGCATAGATGTTGCTCTATCCTTAGAAAGCTTGTTAACTAGTCTCAGAGCTTTCTCATGATTAGGATCCTTCTCATCAACAAAAGATATAATAACATTTGTGTCAATGTATGTCATCACTGTGCCCTATCCTCCTCAAGAAGCTTATTCAAATTGCCGTGCCTTAAAACAAAGTTTTGCTTCTTCAACTCTTCAACATCTCTATATATGTTTTCCCAGAACTCAACCTCCTTCAAACCTCTCTCAATCATGATATTAAATGTATGGCTTCTGCTCTTAGCAAGTCCAAGTTTAATCATTTTATCAGCTAGCTCAACAAGTTCTTTACGAACCTTTATAGAGACAGTCACATTCAACTCCATTACCTAGGTATAGCTGACATACTTTCTAAGAATAAAAAGCCTTTATACAAACATTACAGAGCTGTTATGATAATGCCTTGGAATAAGATTTCTTTGCATAGCCAAATGCTTGTAGTGAAGCTTTATATGCAAATTGTTTTGTCTATTTCTTCTGGGCAGTGTATTACATCTTCTTTCTTTAGTTTGCATATTTCTTCGTTTGTGTATCCAAGTTCTTTTAGTATTTCTACTGTGTGTTCTCCTAGTAGTGATGGGTGTTGGGTGTTTGTATGTTTCTTATTATTTATGTATACAGGTGATGCTAGGTGTGGTATTTCACCGAGTTTGGGATGTTTAATTTTGATTACAATGTTGGCTGATTCGGCGTAGGGGCTGTTTCACATCTGATGTTTGAGAGTTAAGTTTATAAGTTTTAATTCTATCTATTACTACAGGATGTTGATGAGAGGCGATGCCCCCAACAAACTGGTTTAACAACTCCCAAGGGGTGTGCGCTGTTCACCCCAATACCCAGTGAACCTACTCTAGAGAAGTTCTCAATATTCTTGATGAGCTTGAGGATGAGGGTAAGGCTATAGTTGAGGAGATTGAGAAGGGAGTCTACCAATACAGAGCCTATGAAGAGCCTGCTAAACTTAGTGAAGATGCTAAGAAGATTGTTGATGAGGTTGTTGAGAGGTTTGGTAAGCTGAGTTTAGATGAGTTGCTAAACTATGTGTATAGCCTTGACGAGGTGAAGAGGGCTGAGGTAGGTGAAACCGTTCTATGAGCATTGTGGATAAGCTCTTTACTGTTGATGTTCTTAGGCGTGGAATTGAAGCTAGGCTAGCGCCTGGCGATGTAAGTGATTGAGGTTACAGCACTGTTTACAGACTACATTGCAGAGCTAGACAGCTTATGCAGAGTAAGCAAGCTTGTTTCTCTAGCCCCTCTCGCCATAGGAACACTGCTATCATATGCTACTGCTAGTGGCAGTGAGGAGGAGGAGAGGCTTTATCTAGAGAAAGCAGAGAGAATGGTGCTAACACTCTACAAAGTAATTGACAAGCTGAAACATGATAAGTACAACTGCCAACCAGTTGCTGAAGCACTAGAGGAGATACGAAGAGCTTTGCCAAGAGAAGAGGCGCTGTAAAGGGTATTGCTTAAGAGCTACTTCACCAATGCACCTTTTCCTCGACACCTACTACTACCACTCGTGG
>JAPWTX010000034.1 GCA_028275825.1 Ignisphaera sp.
AACAAAATACTCACAGCTAATCACAGCTATTCACAGATGATTGCCTCGGGGAAACCCGCTAATGGAGATACAGATATTCACAGATATCATCAGGTACCATTAGTGGAAACGCTTTATAGGATCTCCTCCTCATCTTAAACAGGAAGGACAAGGTTTTTAGCTGTAAACTGATTATGATTATTGTGGAAATCACCTATAATTGTTAGGGCAGAGCTATAGTGTTTGAAGATACTTCAATGCTTTTACAAGGTTTTGCGGAGGGTATGCTGCTAACGCGATTGCTCCCATGAGAACTATGTCATCTTCAAAAACTGTTGGCTCTATTCTAGGTAGAGATGTGACAATACCAGGGGATTTTTTAAGACCCTCTCTAATTCTGTCAATCACCAGCTCTTTATTTTTTAGCGCTACTGATCCGCCGACAATAACTATTTCTGGGTCGTAGAGATTCACTACATTTTCAAACCCTGCTATGTTGTACTTATTAATCTCATTAATTATTCTAAGTGCTAGTTTATCCCCTTCCTTAGCAATGCTATAAATTAGCTCTGAGCTTAGTGTGTTATCTCTGTATGCTTTATAAATCTGTGATTCTTTTTCTACATCACTAAGGCTCCACATTTCTAGCAGTAGGGATGCGTATTTTGGAATGTTAGCACCGCTTGCATAAGCTTCCCAATGTCCATATCCACCACAGCCACATCGCATTTTGCCACTAACATCGACAACCATATGCCCAATTTCATGTGCGTTCCCCATCTTGCCTAATAGCAAGAGATCATTTACAATAATTCCTCCTCCAATACCTGTACTAATAGTTATGTACACAACATTCTCATACTTTTTCCCTAATCCAAATGTTTTTTCTCCCCACACAGCTGTAACACAGTCATTAGCCATGATTACAGATTTTTTGAGAACATCTTGAATAGGCTTTGCTAATTCAAATGTTCGTATAGGTATGTTTGGAGCATTTATTACAGCACCCAACGCTAAATCCATTGGACCTGCTGTTCCAATGCCTATTGCTTTTACACTCTCTACATACTTATTTAAAGAGGTCTTTATTGTCTCTATAATTAGATTAGCTATGGTGTATCTATCTCCTTCCCTGGGAGTTTTTTTCACAGTTTTTTCAATTATACTACCATCTCTTGTTGCAATAGCTATTCTAATCCATGTACCACCAATGTCTACACCAATATAATACTCCTTCATACTCTCACCTTAGGGGTGTCAGAACTCTTACCGTACATCATCAAATCAGTTAGGAGGTGCATACATCACTCAAGATTAATGTATTTCTAATAGCGTAAAAATTTTCTTGAGCACCATATAACCATGTGGAATTATTGATAGCGAGCCCTTAGTGCAGCACTCTATTTCTGTAAATCTACTGATTCCATCAGTTTTTCTAAGACCATTGTAAGCAACAATTATTGGTACAAGATCACTTGTATGGGCTTTGAGTTCTGGAGGTGTTGCATGATCTGCTGTAACAATAATTGCTGTATTGCTAAGGTCTATTGAATTGAGTAGCAATTGTATGTAGAACTTGTCTATAGTCTCTATAGATTTAACTTTTCTAGCCTTATCACCATCATGACCAGGTTCATCAGGTCCTTTTAAGTGCACATATGCAACGTCTACAGTTTTTAGTAAACTAAGTGTAGCCTTTAGCCTTTCATGCAGGTCTCTTTCCATATCACCTGTTGGAGGAGGAACTTCAGCTACACTCATGCCAAGCAACCTACCAATACCTTTTTCCACAGGCATTTCAGCAATAATACCAAAGCTTAGACCATGAACTTGAGAAATGGATTGGATATTTGGATACCTGTCTTCAGCATCTCTGAGGAGAAGTGCATTTGCCTTTGGAATACCCTGTTGAGCTCTAACAGTGTTTATTGGGTGTTTTTCGAGAATTTCAATAGCTCTTTCTGTGAATTCATTGACGAGCTCACATGTTATCCTAGCCTCTTCTGTGTTATCTAATGGAATGCACTTTGCTATATATGGCTCAAATTTATCTAGAGCTACTGACACCCTGCCTACACGCCCATATGCAGGATCTGTATTCGAGACATTGGCTGAGAGCCCTCTCTCATTACTACCAACAATTACTACAGCTCTATGTCCAATAGTTGCGAAAACCCTTACATAACCACCATAACGACTTAGTCTCACACCATCTAAACTTTTTGCAAGCTCTCTGGCCTCAGCAGATGTAAGGCTTCTGCCCACCCTTCTATCAACTATCTTCCTGCTTTCATAATCAATTGTAGCAAAATTTGCCCTAAATACTACTTCAGAACCCCCCTTAATACTTACCCCTATACCCAGCGCCTCTAAAAGCCCTCTACCAACATTTATATCCTTCGGATTGTAACCTAGTATAGAAAAAACAGCCGCATCACTCTCTGGCGCTGTCTCACTATCTATGGGATAGAAACAACCTCCAATAGACTTCCGTGCTAAGCTATCTAAACCTTCAGTCTTAGCTATTTCAAGAGATGTAGGTCTATACCTTATGCTGTCAGCTACACCATCTAAAACAAGTAGTATTACCTTCAAATTGCAACACCAAGAAATTTCTCCATAGATTCAGAAGATAAGCTTTTTGAATATATTGTACCTGCAACGCAGCTCAACAAAGGTAAAACATTGTGAAACAACTCCTAGGAACCTCCACCCCACTCATATATTTACCATTTAAACCCGTTTGATTACTCTTTAACCCCAAGCTAAATGGCTTAAAATACCTTAACTAAACGTTTCTATGTTTCTGTTTCATTCTATAAAAATAAAGGTGATAGCTATCTTATTACAATATATAAAACTTATAAACTGGTTAGAAGCACCTAACAGAAGACACAAATATGTTATACTCAAAATAATTGGTGGTAGTAATGGAAGCCGTCTTTACAAGTGTAAGAAAAGTAATTAGAATTGGTGAAAGAAGTATAGGTATTACAATACCAAAAGAATGGTTGCCAGTAATAGGAGTAGGCGTAGGTTCGAGTGTTGAAGTAACTCTAGGCCCAGGTTACCTCCTTGTAAAACCATTGTCAACTATTCATCCAAAGATAACGCAGACAATAAAAATAAAGCATGAAGATCCTGAGACTCTTTCAAGGCTAATGATAGCAAGCTATATTGAGGGTTTTGATACTATAACAATTGATGAGGTCAAGGACACCGCTAGAATAGCTTTTCAGAGGATCTCTGCAAGACTTCCAGGAGCAATAGCTATGGAAGGGCCGTCGTTTAGAATCAAGATTTCTGTAGATGAATTCAATACAGATCTGAATGAGGTAATTGGTGCTATGAGAACTACGCTTTCGATGATGTTTGACATGATAATAGACTACTTTACAACAGGTGATAAAAAGAAACTTGAAGAAATAATCAGGCTTGATGATGATTTGGATAGATTGCACTTCTTAGGTATGAGGACTATAAAAAGAACTGCATTTAGAGACCCATCTCAGGCTATTAACAGCTCTATTGTTATAAAAAGCCTTGAGCACATAGGTGATACATTAGACAGGGCTTCAACAACATTGCTAAAGATAGGCTTTGACGCTCTTCAAACTAGTGAGAAGTGTAGGACTATATTCAAGGATATATTCTCAATGGTATCATCATATGTGTCAAAAGCTATAAATTCGTTAATGTCGCTAAACCTCTCATTAACCATGAAAACTCTTATCAGCAGAGAAGAGCTATCAAAGGATATATTAAATAATATCTCGCCATGCCTTGACATACCAGGCGTCTTGGCCATAGCTCACGAAGCTATTGTAGCTGTATATGAGGCTGCTGAGATAGCTGAAGTTGCAACAAATAGAACCCTGCTAACTGTAGGAAAGCCCGAGACTATTGTTCCCAAAATTGAGACTCCTTCAGAGCCTTCCGAATAGGTTCTATAAACACAACAATTTTTTTAATGGTTTCATCAACCATAAGCATTAGGTCTTCCTCTATCAAACCACTTTTTCTTGCTTCTTCTAGCTGCTCCAAGTCCACAATTCTAACATTGTCCTTAACTACAGCAACATCTACAAATAAATCTAGGTATCTTATAACATGACTTGCTGGGCATATCTCTGGAGGGGTATTTATATTTATATATACACCCTTTTCTGAACCACCTTGGTCAAGGTATAAATGAGCAATGAACCATTCATCTACAGGTATTAACGTAAGTGCTATGTCACCAGCTTTCTTCTCTATTCCAAGTCCATCATAAATGCCATTTCTTTGAATAACTCTCATACCTATTAATGCTAATCCAAACTCTGTGTTAAGAACCTTTGAAATCCTCATCGGTCCTATTTCGTTGAATCCCTTGCCTGGGCTTTCATGTCTCAGTATAACTTCTTTACCAACAATACTATGTGTTATGAACTCTTTGATCTCCCTTTCAATTAAATCTCTAGGTGTTTTAGATGCTAAATAATCGAGAAGATCTACACATATGTCAAGATATTTTCTGCACGTTCTAAAAGTGTGATGATAGGGTGTCGTAGGTGTTACTGTGCTTCTTACAATATCTAAGTACTCTTTTGAAGCTCTTGAAAGGGTTAGAAAAGCTATTGCTTCACCTGGAAGCACTATACCAGGCTCCGTTATATTCATATTCCTCAGCTTTGTTGCATCTCTTACAGCAGCTTCAAGATCTCTTGCAATGGATTCTAACGGAGCTGATTTAGCGGAGCTCCTCCACCTTATGCTAAGCCCTTGTCTCATTACCTGGCTTGATAATGAGTTTAAAAGAGATTTTCTTTCATAATCTCTTATGTGTTCACTAAAAAATATCTTACCCTCCTTATCATCCAATAGAACTAAGGTATCTTTGAGTATAGCTACACCTGGCAAGGCAATTGCTCTACCATTACCAAGCCTTTGACTTGGCTTAACTATATGTGCAACTATTAGAGCTCCTTCTGCACATTCTTTGATATTCTGCACAATTATTTCCTTACCTTTGCTAACCTTACCTATGCATCTACCCAACCTATCATAGCCTATCAGCTTAACAGCTACTGTAGTATATGGCCCTAATTCCTCGTATATTGTAACCATAAATGGTATTCTTGAATTCAGCTCATTAACTAAAGCTTCAACAGCTTCACGATAGCCTATCACTATCAATGTATTTGGATCTTCATCACTTTCCTTAACAGTCGCATGAGGTATAATATTAGGTTTTTCTTCTATTTTAAGTCTTTCAGTAATTTTTCTAGAGACATCCACAAGTCCAAATCCTGCATCAAGTATTATCTTTGCCAATGCAGTAGCGTAAGGTCCTCTAACTCTATAATAGAACATTATAGAGACCTCCATGCAATTCTAGTCTTTAACTGTCTCTAAGATTGATATTGCTTGCCATAGAAGAGTCCTGGCATGGAGAGGCATGTTAGGATCTTGACTCACTTCATCAAGTACACTAACAGCATTTGCTGCTTTCACACCTGGTGTAAGATTCTTCTCATTGAGTGCCCTTATTGCGAACATGGCAGCTCTTCTAATGTTCCTTGGTATCGATGGGTCATTCATTACCCTATTTAAAATCATTAGAGCCTGCCTAATCTTTGCCTCATTATCATATTGCGCTAATCGTGAATCAAACCTCTTCTGAATATTAGGATTAGTTCCTCCCTGGCCACCGCTCTCAGTAATCATAGTTCACACCTCTAATCTGTATTGCTTTGTTCTGAGAGTTTATAGGTTTTTGAAGCTTGCCTATGTGCTGCATCTAAGAATTTTATGCATGGTCATACAGATTTATTAAGAATAGTGCAATGGTTGCTATACTTGAGGTGCTACGAGATTATGGTGTTGATTAGATGGCATGGACATGCATGTTTTGAAATAGTGTCTTCAAAAGGCACTGTTATAGTTATAGATCCTCATGATGGTTATAGCCTGGGATTGAAACCACCACAAGTACAAGCTGACATTGTTCTGATAACACATGAGCACTTTGATCACAATGCTTATGCAGTTGTTGCTAAGCCCAGTGCACAAGTCCTTTCTATGTTTGTAGGCGAAAAAACCATAGACAATGTTTATGTAAAGGGTGTCGAGGCTTATCATGATAAGGAAAAAGGTAGGAAAAGAGGTAGAGTATCATTATACAAAGTAGCTGTTGATGGAGTTGCATTAGTGCATCTAGGCGACTTGGGACATGAACTCGATGGAAAATACAACAAGTACTTAGGAAACATAGATGTCTTAATGATACCAGTTGGGGGAACCTACACCATTGATCATAAATCAGCATGGAGTGTTATAGAGATTCTGAAACCCAAAGCTGTAATACCAATGCATTACTGGATTAAGGGTCTAAACCTTCCACTGAGGCCTGTAGAAGACTTCCTCTCACTAAAGCCTGATGATTGGGAATATAGAAGAATAGAATCAAATAACCTAGTTATTGAACCAGGTAGTGTACCAAATAAAGTAATATTTGTTTTAGCACCACCTTGAAATACATAGTACTAAAAACATTATTATTTTTATCCATTCCACATTTTTTCACGAACTAGATTAAATAACTGAAAGACATAGTTTCAAGGCAGGATCATTATGTTATTGTTATGCTCAAGTTTCTGACAATTGTATTTGACAAAGTAGTGAAGCAATGATGAATTTTAAAACAGCCCTTAAGGCATTATAAACAGTTTTAAATAATCATTCTCATCGCAAGAGACAAAGTCTTTAGCTATGCCTGTAGCAAGCGTCTTAGATTCTTAATTAGACTTTAAAACCTTAATACAATATTTAAGCCTGGCATAGCAATTATTTTGAACAATGATTTTACATTAGCTAAGTTAAATGATGATGCCCATGCCTCATCTGAAAAATGATGTAAGAATCCCCGCCTGACTTGAAGCATTCAAGTACACTGGCTTCATCTAATCTCTTTCTCATCTTAAAATCATCATAAAGAGCATTTTTGAGCAACTAAGGATTTAACCTCCATGTAGATTTATAACCAGAAACCTCGTCTCTCAAGATAGGGATGAAAAGCTTTTAAGCTTTAGTCACAAACAAAGATGTTGAGTCATTCTCTATAAAGAGGTTCAGGTAATCATCATCAGCAAGAGGTTCAAACTCAACAGCAGAATCCTAGCCTAAACAAAGTTCGATTAATACTTCAAGCTTGCGAAGATGTATTCGAACTTCAATATTACTTCTAGAGACTAAGCTCCACAAATAATCCTAGGAGACTGCTAAGCAAAAATCAACCTAACTAAATCTAAGTACAACTCTAGATGACTAAAGATAGGGCTAAGAGTAGAGCATATTTCCCCGCCAACGATACTTGGTGATATCTGTGAATACCTGTATTTCTATTAGGTGGGGTTGTACCTTAGTGCGGATTCATTTGCTTTGCCTGCACTTCATGAATGCCTGTAGAGCCAAATGCCACTAGGTCTCCATCTGAGTCTCTCTATGTTGCCGTAGAGCAGGTCGTCCGAGAGTTTATAGTGGTGTGTAGAGCTGTTTAAACATTATTCTATAGAGCCAGGTATCTACAGCTATTCACAACTATCTAAACTCGTCATCAGTCCTGTAACAGCCTCCATTACCTAGACATGTTTTGTGAAGCAAATGAATAGTGTTTATAGATTAAAAGTGCTCACAATAAACCACAAAATGACTTCAAAGAGGATCCTTGCCTTTTGATGTAAGTAGGTGTTCAATCATGATTGTTGATGGACAAATGCTTGTTCTATAGTTTTATGTGGTGCAAATTGTTCGGAGGTCTTTGTGGTGTTATTCGACAGAGGTTTATGTGTAGTAAAGTTAGCAAGCCTTATGCCTAGGTGCAATACCGAGGTATTTACAGGTATCTCCAAACTCTTAAACGTTATTAGCGAGGAATGCTATTAAGTATGCCAAATGATCTTACTTATTTCCTCACAGTTTTCAATACTATTAATGATCATTGATGTAATGCTCCAGGTATCTAGAGGGGCGGGATATAGTGAAACACTGTTTTTAAATAGCCTTAAAGTACTCTCTTCGAAGTCTCCATGTTGAAATCCTCCTACAGCAATGCATACAGTTTCGTTTTTTATCATTTTGTCTGTAATAGCTTTAGCAAATTCTATGGGCTTTAAAGGTATTCCCTTCTCATGCATTAAAATAGATGTTGTGCAACCGATTTTCTCCAATAACTGCTGTAAAGATGAGTTCTCTATCCACATCAATGGTTTTGGTGAGTCTGGGGGTATAGAACCTGTTACTAAAAGTTGCTCCATAAGACCTACAAATCTATTGTAATTTCTAGGAATTCTTGTTTGAGGATCTACGTAAATCACAATGTCTTTAATTGTGTGCACGTATAGCCTTAGCAAATTAGCTATGTTCAGAAGGCTAGAGAGTGCTAACAGCATCGTTACGTGAATAATATCTGGTCTCCCCCTTTTAAACCACTTATTCAATTTCTTCATAGCTCTGTAGTGAAGTGATATGTCCAAAAGTATCTCATTTGGCCTCTTCTTTCTTCGCTTAGCATTCATCACAATACTAGGCTCTGCTTCAATCTCCCTAGGAACAAGCTCTAAACCTGCTTCAGCTATTATGAGATGCAAAGGAGATGCCAAGTTAACTCACAGAACTAAGTATTATTGCTGTAGAGAATTTTAAAGTGTGTATAAGTTTCCTTATCGAATTGCTTTATCTTTAAAGGGATTCAATCTTTCTATTCTAGGTTTTAATACAGAACATCTGTGCATTCAATTAATTTTTCAAAGTTATACTCAAAGAAGAACTCTATGTTTTATGCACATTGTATTGCTTTACTTAAGTGTTAGCACTGAGAGGTTACATTATCTCCAATTCAATTACTTTTCTCGCCTTTTCAGCAGCAATGCTCAACAATTTATGCATAGTCTTTAACTCATCTTCACTGAGCTGAATTACTGTAGTCTCTAACCTGCTTGCAGGAATATACATCCACAACTTAGTCATATACGGAACGCCATATTGGGACCTTGCTGAGGTATAGCCATACACAATCCAGCCAGTAGTACACCTAACTCTCAGTTCAGAGATGAACTCTAGAATGTTGCCAGAGAAGCTGCCTAACTTTAATAACGTCTCCAAACTTGTTGTAAACTCTACAATTACCTCGCCAACAAAGTCACCAAGTTCTTGCGGCATATTTTCGGATAACAATAAAACACTATACGTAGTTACTACTGGATGATGCAGTGGGTTGTAGTCTACATATATTGCTATGTTCTCGCAATTCTTTTCCAAGCATTCTAAGCAAGTTTTAATAATGATGTCACTTGCAGCATTGCAAGACTGGGTTTTCTCCCTTTGTCTAGCCATAATACTACTTCCCCATGCACTACACACTCTCAGTATCTGCAATAGTAACGTTTAAATTTCTTAATTCAGCAAAAATTAAGGTTTTGTTTTAACCATCCTAATCTCTTTTGCTAATAGAAACTGTACAACATCTTGTGCTATAAGAATGGATTATTTTAATGAGGTTATTGCGTTTGCTTTAAATATCCCCTTATATCACTATAATCTTTAAGGTTTTGTAGAATGCCTGCATGTAGTAGAAGTGGCATCATTGGTTGGGGTGTTTATATACCTAGGTATAGGTTAAAAGCCAGTAATATTGTTGACTTGTGGGGATTTGATGAGGAATCTGCTAAGGGTATTTGGATTGAGGAAAAGGCTGTTGGAAACTTTGATGAGGATGCCACAACTATAGGTTATCAAGCTTCTGCATATGCTTTAATGAGAGCAGGTATACATCCCTCAAGAATCAATGCTATTTACTTTGGCACAGAGAGCAAGCCTTATGCAGTAAAACCTAGTGCTACAATTGTTGCAGAAGCTCTAGGTATAAAGTCAAAGAAAACTGCTGCAGACTTAGAATTTGCTTGTAAAGCTGGTGCCGAGGCAATAAGGCTAGGGATTGCCCATGTAGAGAGTGGGCTTGCAGACTATGTTTTAGCAATAGGTGCTGATACTTCTCAGAGTAGCCCAGGTGATGTACTAGAGTTCACTGTAAGTAGTGGTGGAGCTGCTTACATCATAGGAAATAGGAACGAAGCTATAGCATATTTTGAAGGTTTTACTTCATATGTTACAGACACGCCAGACTTTTGGCGCAGGGATGGAGTGCCATATCCACTACATGGAGAAGGGTTTACAGGTGAACCAGCATACTTTCATCACATTGTATCAGCAACTAAATTATTGCTGGAAGAGCTTGGCCTTAGACCTTCAGATTTCGACTATGCAGTGTTTCACCAACCCAATGGAAAATTCCCACTAAGAGTAGCCTCAATGTTAGGGATACCTAGAGAAAAAGTATTACCGGGCATTGTAACGCCATATATAGGTAATACCTATAACGGCTCTATGTTAATAGGTCTGGCAAAAGTCTTGGAAAGTGCAAGACCGGGGCAAAGAATATTAGCTGTATCCTTTGGTAGTGGTGCAGGGAGTGATGCATTCAGCATTATTGTTACAGATAAATTACAGAGTGCTATAACTAAAGCACCTACAGTAGAGCATTTTTTGAAGAGAAAGGTATATATCAGTTACGAAAAATATGCTAAGATAAGGAACTTGATAAAAAGGTATAGACTCTAATTACTTTTTACTTTTGATGACTAACCTGCAAATACTTAGGATTGTTATTTGTAGTGCTATGGAATTGAGTAATTCTTTAATCGCAGTTATAATTCTCTAGACAGATGTTTAGTTTCTTGGCTAAGTTACATAGATTTTCTATCCCAACAAGGGCTTTAGAACCTTTTTCAGATCTTAATATAGCCACCCTTCCAATAATTTTTATACTTGCTTTTTCACAACTGCCAGAAGACATTTTCATCCTAAGTAATTGATATGGATCTACTTAATATATTTTAATAGAAGTAATTCTGTCTTTACTCTTCCTCAAATATCTCTTCTTGTTCCTCCTCTTCTTCAGAAAAGCCGAATCTCTTGACCTGCTTCATAGCTTCACCTAGAGGCAGACCTGATTTCCTTAGTTTAGCTGCTAAATTGCCCCACCTTTCCCTAAATTTAGATGGTACTAGTGGTCTAACTCTCTTAGCTGTTTTTCTAGGTATGTAGTTTTGCTCCATACCAGGTAAGGCCAGTGCTCCATCTGGAAGCTCTATTAGCTCATCTCTTTCTATTAGCTTTATCAAAACCTTTCTCAACCTATCTTCACCAGCAATACCTGCAAAGAGTTCTCTGAGCTCTTTCCATGTCATGGGTCTGCCAGTATTCTTTATGATATCCTTGATAAGATTCCCTAACTCCTCTTCTGTAGGAGCTTTGAACACCTCTAAATCCATATCTTCATAAAGCTTTTTAATATGTATCATGGTATCTCACCTTATATATTTTCTTACCCACATTAGTAAGAGTGTCTTAAAAGTTTTTAAACTTTTCTGCGATGAACGGCCATAGAGTCCGTTTGCTTTAATAGTAATATATTTGCATAAAAACTAATTAGGGGCTTTAGCTAATGAGCAAGGTCAAGCTAATAATAATGAGCTCATCACCCGAAGATCTTTGGAAGTGCAGTAAAGTAGCTAATAAAGTTAAGAGAATTGCCTCAAAGTACATTGATGTTGAAATACTGTTATCAACATCAACATCAACAGGTATAGCAATAAATGGAGAAGAAATTGTTTCCTGTAATCAAGAGGATGATGCTATTGACAACCTGCTTGCTAAAATAGCTATGGTGAGTGGTGAGGAAAATACTAAGGGAGTAGCTGTTGCGGCAGCTACATTAGAATCATGGTAGTAATTATTGGCTCATTCTCATCTTAAGGATAAGCACAGTTTTGAGATACTCAATAGAATTTTTGTATCTATATTAGGATGAACCTAATTTAATTTTTGCACTAAGCATTCTTGACTAGTACTACATGTTATGGATATAAAATATTTCATGGTTTACAAGAGATCTCTTATTCTTTGTAATTGAATACCAAAAATTTTCAGTTATGTAAATTTAAACTCTATAGCTTATATTTTCAGTTACATAAGGTAATATTGAGGATTGATGAAAAGGTGTTTTCATGAGTATTGATGAAAGGGAGCTTGTGGTTGAGATGCTCCTTAGTTTAAAGAGTTTTTTCAAGTTTAAGGAACTTGAAGAGGTATTGAATATAACGGTTCCAACACTTTGGAGGTATGTTCATGGTGATATAAAACCCTCTATTGATAGAGCTAGACAGATTCTTTCCAAGCTTTTAGATCAAGAAATAGTCAACAAACTCAAGGAGAAACTTGTAAGATCTGATGATGAAGGAATTATAAGGACCTACAACATTGTTTACAACACAGATCTCCTCAGCTATGCATCTATAGAGGCGCTTCTATGGGCTCAGAACATGGGCTTCAGTACTGTGGCAACAGTAGAAGTTGATGGCATACCTTTGGCAACACTAATTGCAAAGAGACTTAATGCAAAACTTGTTGTTATCAAAAAGAGGAAGGAAGTAGGCTATACTAGGTTCATTGAGGTGAGCTATATTACTCAAGCACCACCAGAGGTAGTAACATTATATTTACCTGAAGGGTCAATAGAGTATGGAGAAAAAGTTCTTGTTACAGATGATTTAGTGAGAAGTGGAAGAACAAGTGCAGCCGTATTTGAGGTGATTAAGAAGGCTGGTGGTAGACCTACAGGATTCTATGCCCTTATAGGTATAGGTGATGACTGGAAACCCATCATAGAGAGGTATGTTGGCAGCAATTATAGAGTACTGCTTCACATAACGGATAAAAAAGTGGCTAAATGAAGCGCCATGGCTCTGAAAATCCTAATACTGCAAGGTAGTGAAGATTGGAAAGTGGCAAGAAATGCAAGAAGGATTGTAGAAGAGCAATTCTTTGATATAGTACTAGTATGTGGAACTAGCAATTATAGAGAAATTCTTGATCTCGATAAGAAAATCCTCAGCATTCCATTACTAGAAGATGATATATACATTATAAAGATATTGAAGAAGAGAGAAAGCTACATTGCTGGGGTATGGCACCAATTTGAAAAAGACATTTGTATTGGAGGAATAGACTCTAAAAATCCTTTTCAAAACATAGAAAGGCTTAGGCTAAAGAGACCTTCTGAATGCAGATATGCAATAATCCTTACAAGCTATATGCCAAAATATGTAACATGCTCAAGAATAAAGCTCTTAAATAAAGAGGTGAGCATAGGTCTTCATTCATTGCTAACTCTAGCAAAGGGATTCACAAAAGCTCTGATAATTTCCTGTACTAGTAATATAGAGAAAGAGTTGTGCATTGAAAGGCTAGAGCACACTACACTTTTGCTAGCAACAAAGAAACCCATGACACAGATCAATGTAGATGCAAAAACATTAGAAATTGAAGTAATTTAAAGTGCTAAGGTGATGATTGATAGAGGAGTTTGTAGTTTATAAGCGAAGAAGAGAAAATTTTGTATTTGAGAAAAGGGGAAGACCCTCAGACATCAAAGTAGGAATACTTATGCCCATGCCCTATAACGCAGCAGTTTCTTCACTTTTCTTTCAAATGGCTTACACATACGTGAATTCGTTAGAGGGGGTCAGGGCCTATAGATATGTATTTAATTTAGAAGAAAAGAAAGTTGAGGCCCTTGATGAAAGGCTTGACCCCAGAAAACTTGACTTAATACTGCTTTCACTTCCATTTGAGCTAGATTATGTTACAGCTGCATACATCCTTACTAACTTGAATTTACTAAGACGCCTTAAGGGTAATGAAAAACCTATTGTAGTAGCTGGAGGAATTGCCCCTACAGCAAATCCACTACCACTTTCTGATATCGTTGACGCTGTTGTCATAGGTGAAGCTGAAGAGATTCTTAAGAACATGATCTATGGAGCAGGAGAATTAAACGCTTTTAAAGTAATTGAGGAAATATCGTGTGTCTCAATGCTGGCCAACAGTGATATTAGAAGAAAATGCTTTGTTGAAGATCTTAATAACGCCCCTCATCCTATACATCAATTCTATTCATATGATGAAGAACCTATATATGGTTATGGCGTAAGGGTTGAGGTGTCTAGGGGATGCCCATACCTCTGCGCATTTTGTATGGAGTCTCATGTCATGTATCCATTCAGATATAGAGAATTTGCAATACTTGATAGAATTATTGAAAAAAGTATCGACGTTCTTAAAATACCTAGAGTTATTTTCTATTCGTTATCTCTTTTTAGCGTACCAAATATGGACATACTTTTGCAAAAGCTTCTGAAGCAGGGGATTGAGATATCCATTCCATCGATGAGAGTAGAGCACGTCACTAAGGAAAGGCTTGAACTGATAAAGGCTTTAGGGCAAAAAACATTGACAATAGCACCTGAAACGCTTTTACCTACCTATAGTTGCAAAATTGGTAAGTGTTACAATGTAGATTACCTAATAGAGGTGCTTAACTATGCTTACAAGACAGGTTATAGCCATGTAAAGCTCTACCTCATTACAGGATTTCCAGGAACCACAATGGATGAAGAGTTAAAATCCTTTGAAAAATTCTCTTCAAGCGTGAAAAGTATAAAAAAGAGGGGTTTCGTAGAAGTCACATTGAACCCTCTAATTCCAAAACCCTGGACACCATTCCAATTCTTACCACCTTTATCAGTACTCAGAAGCAGACATATTGAAGAACAGTATAGAAGAATTGCTAAAGAGAGTGGTATAGGGATTAGTGCATTGGATGTTGAATGGGCATTTGCACAAGCCATCATCGCACTTGGCGATAAAAATACCTCAAAACTTATAATCGATTGGGCTCTCAGTGGTCTGGGGTTAAAAGGCTTTAGAAAAGCGCTTAAAATGGCTGATGAGAGGATTAGAAGCTATTTGAAAAACGGGTGGCAAGATCCTCCATGGTATAGATATGTAGATATCGGGGTCCCCAAAACGTATTTAGATCTGAGGGCAAGGTATCTAAAGGTTTTGTAAATCTATAAAAGCAGGGAATACTGGTTTTGCGATGAAATTCTGAGGATTTAGTAATGGAGTCTTAGATCTAATAATATCTTTGAACTCAGTATAAATAGACTCTCCTGAAACCATATCACCAAATTGTATAAACTTTATTGTTATGCTCTTTGCATTAAAATCTGAAAACTTCAAGAGATTTCTCACAGCAGGGTGTACAATCATTATTGCATCATCTTTTGCAAGCCTAGGTACCAAGGAAATTACTAGAGGATCGCAAGAAGCTATTACAATTACGTCAAATAGTTGCCTATCCTCATAAATCGATATATGCTCCCCCTTAACAATATCAGACCATGAGGTGTATCTAGGTATTGTGAATACTTTGAGTGAATATTGCTGGGCAACATGTGCAAAGGGTATAATGGAAAGATCGTTTCCTACAACTAAGACATTTGCACCCTTGACTATGTCTAAAAGCTTTCTTTTAACAGATAAAGTGGCTATGATTAACACATCTAAGTAATCAAACTCCTTAGCATTGTAAACTACTACATTACTTGTACTAACTGTTAGAATTGATTGGGCACCGCCGCCAGTTAGTGTAAATGCGACAACTCTATCACCTTCTCTAAACCTATCAACACCTATACCAACAGCAATTACCTTACCTACAGCTACTGTGCCCATAACATGGGGGGAATCCTTTGCTATAAGTAAACACTTCGCATAAGCCTCATCGATTATGGACATATAGGCGTAACTTACCTGAACAGCTACTTCACCCAACCTAGCCATAAAGCCTCTGAAACTCTGAATTATTGGTGTGTCACAGAAGTTAACAGCTATTCTATAGTACAAAGTAGTAGACCTAAACATTTTATGCATTTTGCATGGCATAAAAACTTATATTCTGATCCACTACAACTCATTGTTTGATAGCTTTGGTGATCTATCTTTGGCAAGTCATTAAAAAATCTAGCCAAGTTATATTCAAAGGATGTTGAAGCAGTATTAGCAATAGCATCAAGTTCTCTTGAAATACCTGAAGCAAATGCTGATGTAATAAACTTTGCCAGTGGTCTTCCTGACCCTAGAGCAATCCCTGTTAACGATATAGAAAAAATATTGAAGCATATTATTGAAGAGTATGGGTATAAAGCTCTTCAATATGCTTCATCGAGAGGAGTTCCAGAGCTAATAAATAACATCGTAGCTTTCATGTATAGAATGAGAGGACTGAAGACTTTGCCAGAAAATGTTCTTATAACTGCAGGTTCTCAACAGGCTCTAGATCTTATCACAAGGCTGTTTGTAAATCCAGGAGAGGTCGTGATAGTTGAAGAGCCGTCGTATATACTAGCATTACATGTACTTAGACTTAGAGGCGCCAAAGTTGTGGGTGTGGCGATAGATAGACATGGGCTTAGAATTGATTTGTTGGAAACGACAATTAAGAAGCTTCGTAGAGAAGGAGAGAAGATAAAGCTCGTATATACTATGCCTCTCTTTCAGAATCCAACAGGGGTTTCCATGTCTTTCGAAAGAAGGAAGTACTTATTGGAGTTGTCAGAAGAGCATGACTTACTAATAGTTGAGGATGATGCTTACGCTTTTCTGGGCTTCGATGACTCTATGATTCCAGCTCTGGCTTCAGAAGATCAATTTGGCAGAGTTATCTACGTATCTACATTCAGCAAAATCTTGTCACCAGGGCTTAGAGTAGGCTATTTGATTGCACAAGAAGATGTTATAACGAAGCTTTCAGTAGTTAAGCAAGTAATAGATTTGGGATCCTCTACCTTAAGCCAACTAATTGCGGCTAAGGCTATTGAAAAAAATGTAATAGAAAGGAACATTGCATATATTAGAAAGCTGTATAGAGTCAAGAAAGATCTTATGGTTGAGGCTCTAGATGAGATGTTACCTAAAGGGATATGGAGAAGTGACCCAGGTGGAGGATTTTATGTATGGGTAAAGCTCAACAGAAATATTGATACAGAAGATATTCTCAATTTAAGTAACAAACGTGGTGTACTATTTACACCAGGAAAAAGATTCTGTGTAAATCAAGTGCCTTGCAAAGATGCGATGAGGCTTAGTTTCTCAAATCCACCAGAAAATAGTATAAGAGTAGGTATACAAATCTTAGGAGATATACTGCGATGCAAGGTGAGGTAACATGATTTGGGGTAGTGGTAAACTCGTCAAAAATCCGCAACTGATAATGAGATATGTGGAAGAATTGAAAAAGAAAGGTTTAAATGCATCAATAGTAGTACCGAGCCATGGAGAGCTAGAACTAGTTGAAAAAGCTGCAAAAGAGAGAACAGACATGCTAAAAGTTATGGAGGAGCTCATAAACTATTTCAAAAACAGAATAGACAAGGAACTAGCAAAGAACATTATAAAGGAGGTGTTAGGAGAAGAAGTAGATGATGATACAGCATCATATATAATGTCAAGGGAATTAGCAGCATGGGTTTTAGAAATAGCAGAAATCCTAAATATAATCAAAATAAGTAATGCATTGTACTAACACATTTTTGCTAGCGAGCAGAAACATCTCGAACTAGAATCCAAAATCTTTAAACTAAATTTTTCGAGTCTAATATAGCAAGCATAAAGAACTTAGTCACAGAACTATCAGTTCGGGGAGTTACTATCACCATTCAACTCGTCTTGAACTCATCATGTTGAAAGTCATCTTATTAACCTTATAGCGATACATAATTACTTTGCTTAATAGGTTGCACTCACTTTAGGGTTTCTGAGACCCAATTTTAGGTTTAATGAGATTGCTTTCGCTTATTAAATCTTTAAGTGCTGAACTACCAACTGTGAGTGTTGCTATGCAGTGTGCTGACCTTGTTATAACATGTAGGCTTGGGATGGAAAAAATAGTGGCATCTTATATTAATGAATTTGACGCTGGTGCTAAGGCTTTACCTGCACCTTATGGTTTTTTAGGGCTTGTACTAGTTTTTAGTGCTAGTGATAAGCAAGCTTTGGCTCATAAGATCAAGGAAAGTGTGCCAGAAGCAGAAAGGATTTATATAGTTTTGGACTGCGCCAAAGCTGATATTGGTGATATAGTAGAAGTTGTTAAGAGAATTAGTAAGGAGTTTATTTCGCACTCAGACAGCTTCGCAGTTAGAACCACGAGGCGAGGGCACCACACATTTACTAGCATCGATGTAAATACTGCTGTAGGTAGTGTAGTAAAGGATCTGACGGGGGCTAGTGTTGATTTAGAAAATCCAAGTAAGGTTATCGTTATACAAATAATTCAGGATTGGGCATATATAAGCGTAGTTCCAGGTAGTGAATTTTATAAAAAGATGAGGCCTTATAAATATCCTATGTACAAGGTTTTCAAAAACTTTGTAGTAGCCCATGAACCTTATTTAGGGCCTTCAGATGCTGCATACACCTTTGGCACGCGTATTGGTAGAGAGGTGCAGACGTATGAAATTGGAGAACTCGTTGTGGCACCCATAGGATCTGTTGATGCCTATAGCTTGTACTGTTTCTTAAAAGGGTTATTCGAGGGAGTGGACTCAAGATTTGAAGTACAAAGGAAAAGTTATGGAAGAGAAGTTCACAAAACTAGGGTATCGCTACAAGACATGTATCAATTTGTCCGCTCTAAAATGGGGGAACCTCTAATAATCTTTGAACCTGAAGGAGAGCCGATATCAAAGATTGCAAATGAGCTTGCAGAGTTTATAATGAATGCTTTGAAAAAGAGAAGAAGGATAAATATTATGGTTGGTGCAAGAGAAGGTGTACCAACAAGTTTATTCAGGTTTGCTAACTATGTAATAGATGTTGCACCAGGAATAGTTATTTCAACAGAATACGCTCTTGCCTCAGCACTTATTGCTCTATCTACAGCATTGCATGAAAAGCTTTCTACTGAAATGCAATGAATGAATATAGTAATTGAGAGATAAAATGTTAATCTCTTCTTCACTATCCAAAGTAAGAACCCTCTGGGTTTCAACTTCTTTCTATGACCATCTTCTTCTCCTGTAATTTTGCAAGCTTTTGTACTACGTGTTAGTAGCGATTTTTCTTCGAACATGTTCTAAGAGGTCATAAGGTGTAGGCTCTTTACCATATATAGATTCATGTTCTCTTATTGCAGACTCTATTATGCTCCATACTTTTTGCCCAGCTATACAGAAATGCGGTATAAATGGTTTTGGAGGTTTCGAATTTATATGAGAAGATATAATCTCTTTTTGGAGATCTTCTACAGCAAAGGGGTATGATAGGCATGCATATGGTTTTGCACTATGTACTCCACAAGCCCAGCCATTTTGAAGAGGGCAGGGTCTTGGCAGGTATAATCTGTCACCACTCTTAAAAATATACCTGCTAAGGTCTATGCTGAGAGCTTTTAGATCTTCTATATCAAAGTTGTAAAGTTCTACAGGCTCTCCAAATCTGCAGCAAACTCCTCCACATTTTCTGCACTCCTCCTTCAAATCGATATATGTATTCATAATACTCTGGTATACAAATAAATAAGCCACAGCATTGGTCTGCGGAAGCCCTAGCGACAAGAGAATGTTTATTACAAATCTCATCGCCTCTTCATCCCCCTTCAAAGCGTACTTGGCGAAGAGATGGAGTTTTTCCTGAAAGCTCTTATCCATATGAAACACCTAGTCACTGTGATTGCATACACTTTCTCAAAAGCTCTATAGTGCTAGCATTATTGCTTAGATCGAGAAGCGAGGCAAAGATCGCAGAAGCTATAGCTGATGAAAATGCTCCTGCAGATTCTCTACTCCACTTCTTAACCTTTGACGCAAAGGCCAATGCTATGAGAGAAAAACGTAGTAGTACAGAGTCTAGCCATGCAATTCCTTCTAAGATCGTTATCCTAGCGCTATCCGAGGACCTCTCTACAGAATCTAATATGCGACTTAATCTATTCCTTACCTCAATTAATCTATTCAAAATATTCACCATGGTGTAAATGAAGGATTCCTCCACAGATCTTTCACCAGAAATATTTATAGCTGTCTTAATAAATACTTCTAAAGAGCTATGAAGTTTGAAAGCACTATTTCTTGCCATTTCAATGTCTTTCGCAATAGGCACGATTAGATCTTTGGAAGAGGTGTAGAGCTTTATAACATGGCTTATTTTTGAAATAATGTCTAAAAGCTTTGACACATCAACTACCGAAATACAGCAATCATTTCCTTTAATGCATATTGCTTCAGTTTGAGCATTTGGGCTCTTCATCCTCTTTCACATGAGTCACAGGCTGCCCACATCATCATCTAAAGCTTTACAATACTAAACCACTTTATATGCTTAGTATAACACAAAAGACCTTTGAAACGCTTTCAAGAATCATTCCATCACTCTGTATTCTAGCCCTTCGCAACTGTTTTGAATTTCATATAGGTTTATGTGTTTTGATGCTACTCTTCTGCTATTATTACTACATGCACCCTCTTTCCATATAATGGCTTTACCTCTGGCTGGTACTTTGCTAGTGGGTATAGGACTACTGTCCCACCCCTAAACTTTATCACAGAGCACTCAGCATATATGAACCTAGCCATGTTAACACCAATAACGAATAGTGTTAGAAAAGTTTATAAGGTTTGAAAACAGCTTTATGAATTGGTGAGCTACTCTGTGAGGGGTGAAGAGCCCGTTGTTGAGGCTCTGAGGGTGAGGGCTCTCCCCGAGGGTGGCTATGACCATCTGCTGGAGTTTCTGAAGCTATACCGCAATGCAGTTCAAATGGTTGTTGACAGTATTTGGAGCATTAATGAGATGTTGTCTAAGAGGAAACTACATAGGCTATTCTATAGTGATTTGATGAGATTGGGTTTTAGAGCACACCACGCTAAAGAGATATATGTTTATGCCAGAAGCGTTATTGATTCCGCTAAGAGCAATAATGGTGAAAAGCCA
>JAPWTX010000078.1 GCA_028275825.1 Ignisphaera sp.
GTTGTTAGTAGGGCTGGGAAGCCGTTCAAAGAAGTGGTTATCGCATGTCCGCGTAGGTATATAGAAGTAAGCTTTGTGAATGATAAGGCAATAGTGTCTATAAGTAATGAGATCCGCGATGCTGTTAAGGATGTTGTGTGGAAGATACAGTATAAAGCTGGATATAAATGGCATGCTGTATCAGGGGATGAAGCAACAACCAATTTAACTATGTGTGATGCTCATAGTGTTGTGTTGAGGAAGGCTGATGGTTATTCAACTACTGTAGTAGTTGAGGTAGTGCTGAAGGATGGTTCCAGGATTGTTGAGGAGATTGGTATTGGCGGATACATACCAGATACACACTTAAGCTAAGACACTGTATGCTACATCTTTGAGGTAGTTATATGAAGAGCTTTAAACCTAAACTATTTTTACTCATTATTTCCCTACTCGCCATTGCCTTAGGTGTTTATCTATACCTAAATCTATTCTATCAAAGGTCTGGCTATGAAATGCTCTTTGGATTTCCATACCTTGGCGAGGAAGACGTGAGGTATAGTAGTGCTCATGATTACGAGAAGTGGCCATTGCCATGTCGTAGCAATGAGTTAAATATTGAGAGAGGTGATGGGTTTACAATTTACTATTACTGTACTGTTAAGAGGTTTGTGATTGAGCTGCCTGTGAAGAACCTTAGCGAGAGTAAACTTTTACGAGCCTTTCCCTACCCTGCACTCACCTCACCACAGGTCTACCTAATCAACAGATTTGTGCTAGGAACAAACTTTACACTACCTCCTGATGCCGTTATTGGTATCTATAGGCATAAGTCTTTTCACAGCTCATCATACTTCTTCTCAATAAGGTTTGGCCTTCCCTACTGCTTCAAAGTTAATGCTACCCCACATAACATAACCCTGATATTTGAGCACTACGCCATTATTAATGGCAAGCGTTTCGGAGGATCGAGGCATATGTATACAGGATACTGGGAGCAGTGCCTTGACCCGTTCTGGTCACTGTTTGTATCGATATCTGAGAAAATGTTGAGGGGTGAATATGATGAAGTATTGCGTGAGCTTAAACCTAATTATGAGGTGCTGAGGGAGCTTAGACCAGGAGAAAATGTCACGGTTGAATTCATTATTGAGTTTTACATGAGTAGGGAGCAGGCAGAGAGTAGTAGGGGATACATAGAAATAACCTTTGCGTACCCCTATACAGCGGTGCAGTACCCACAAAAACATAGTTAAAGTTGCTAGCACTTTATGAAGTATTGGAGTATAGCAATGCTACTAAAAACATTATATTTAGTTTCAGTCCTAATGTAGAGTGACATCTCAAGGGTTTAGCACCATGGTTAGTAGGGTAAAGCTGAGTTTTGTTCCGGGGCTTGAGGTTGAGTTTGTTGATAGGGTTAGGGGTATTGAGCAGGTTCTCGAGTGGAGTGAGAAGAGTACTTGGCACCCAATAGTGGTCTTTGGACCTGAGGGCTGTGGTAAAACTGCTTGGTTAAAGCAGGCAACTGAAATTCTTAAGGAGACGAATTTTGATGTTGTTTACATAAACCCTATGTACAAGGAGTTCACAGCTGGTACAGACATAAATGAGGTTGTGTCAAAGCTTTCTGAAGTTGTTGCAGATGCAACTGGCTATGCACCTATTAAGCTAGCTGATTTAGCTGCTTACCTAGTTATACAGCTCCTAAAGAGGTGGAAGAAGAAGAGAATAGCGTTCCTAGTAGACGATGTTTTCCAGGCTATTGGCTTGGATAAGGCTGAGATGTACACAAAGATGCTTCTAAACATCATTGAGTACCCACCAGAACAATACGAAAAGATAGTTATCATCGCTGCAACAAGTGAGGGCTTCTCTAGATGGAGGATTGGTAGACACAGGTGGGCGTGGATAATGCCCATGTGGAACATGCCTAAAAAGAGCTTTGAAGAACTCTACGAGAAAATTCCAGGGCCTAAGCCAAGCTTTGAAGAAGTGTGGAGACTTACTGGTGGAAACCCAGAGGTATTGAAGACTCTATACATAAACAAGTGGAACATAGAGCAAGTCACAAATGTTATTATTAGGAGTAAGAGGATTCATCGAGAGTTTACCTCTAAGTGGAGGAGCTGGTTAGAGAGAGCTGTTGAGGATCCTGATGCCCTGTGGTGGGGTGAGAATGTTCCTGAAGAGCTAGTTAACGAGCTTATTGAGAGAAACCTCATTATCTATGACCTCTACCCTAGGGACCCTGTGTTCTGGATTGATGAGCCACCTCCTGAGAAAGACCCTGAGCTTGGTATAGGCAAGTATGTTGCTTGGCAAACACCTTTACACAGAGAAGCTGTTAAGAAGGCTCTTGAGGAATACAGGTAGTTACAACTGAAAGCCTCGCCTTTTGAGGCGGGGATGGAGAGAAAAGTTTATAAATACTCTTTGTTTAACTGATCTTGGTGATGAGCATTAAACTCTCTGAGCCAATGGCGATGATAAGTAGCTTATCAATAGCCCCGAGTCTCGAGAGGGGTAACGGGCTGGAGACCAGGCCCGGGATTGAACCCTCGGGAAGAGGGAATGTAATCCCAAACCTCCCCACCCAAACGGGAACCCTCGCACTTCAGGGCGGGGAGGAGGTCAGAAACAGGTTGCAGCAGCTGAAATACAATTATTTCTTAAGGCTTGGTATAAACCATAGTGCTTGTAGTCAGTACGTGAAAAGGTTTTAATGCTTTTAAAGGGTATTGTTGTTGAGGTGCTAAGGGCCAGGTGTTGTGCTTGGGTGTAGTTAGGCAGGAGCTGCTCATTAGAGGTGATAGGAGATCTAAGAAACTTGCTGTTCTATTTGATAGTGGTGCTAGTAGATCTCTTATTAGAAGTGATGTTGCAGTTGAGCTTTGTACTCCAAGGAAACTTCTTGTCCCAAGAGAGTTTGTAGCAGCTAATGGGAATAGGGTTGTCTGTAGCTATTTTTGTGAGCTTGCTGTGGAGATTGGGGGTAGGGAGGTAGGCGTTGAGGCATTTCTTGTAGATAAACTACCTGTTCCCATAATCTTTGGAGCGCTTGACATGGAGGCATACAGAATTAAGCTTGACTTAGCTAGAGAAGCCCTTGATCTAACAGAATTCACAGGGTACATGCTAGCAGTCTAAGGAATGCAAAGCTTTTTTCAGAATAGCTAAACATGCTAAACTTTTTGCTGACTGTAAGAAGGCATGGCTACAGGTAGTGCACGTGTTGAAATAGAGCAACAGTTTTAAACTCCTTTGCACACGCTTTTCACAGGTGTTGTCATTGAAGAGAGTTGGCTATGTAAGGCCCTTGAGGCTTGTAGTTAGGAAGAGAGTTGGCTATGTAAGGCCCTTGAGGCT
>JAPWTX010000079.1 GCA_028275825.1 Ignisphaera sp.
GAGAGGTGGTTAGCTTCTTGCACAACAGTATTGGGCTCTTCTGTCGATGGACTTTCTAAGGATAAATTAAAAGGATTATAAACCTTCCTTGTTTAATAGTCCCTGGTGATGAGTGTTAAATTCTCTGAGCTATTGACAATGATAAACAGTTTATTCATAACCCCGAGTACAATGGACAGGGGTAGTGGGCTGGAGACCAGGCCGGGGATTGAACCTATGAAAGAGATAAAGTCCCAAACCTCCCCACTAACAAGAACCCTCACCCTTTAGGATAGGGAGGAGGTCAGCTATGCGCGTAAATTGGGTACGCTATGGCTAGGGAGAGGACTGTTGTTAGTAGTGTTGATGGTACAGTGTATCTGTACACCTTTCTTAGATCTGCTTTGAAGTATTGTGCTGAGAGTACTAGGCATACGTGTACTGGGCTCAGTATGCTCCCTACAAAACCGCCTAGGAATAGGAGGAACAGTGTGTAGGAGTTGATGAGGTTTTTCAGTACTGGCAGTGCTATGGCACTGAAGGTGAATTCAAACCCTGTTGCAAACACTATGATGGCTGGTATTAGGTAGCAGACTAATTCAGGTGGGTTGAGTATAGAGGCTATTCTTCCTGCTACTCCACTCTGGGAAAGTGTATAGCTATAGATGAGGGATGATACTATGAGAATCAGTATTGATGGGTTTAAGCTGTGCTTTAAAGCCCTTAAATGCTCAGCGAGACCAGGTCTATAGATAGCTGTGAATAGCGCTATTGTTATTAGTGTTGAAAGTGCTACATCAAGCTTTAGACAAAGGTTGAAGAAAGCTATAGAGGCAAAGGGCCATATATGAACAATATTAGAGACCTTGCCTCTAGCAGAGCTCTCTACATACCTTGACAGAGCTCTCCACGACATTATAACCCCCGTTATGATAGATGCTAGGAGAATGGGCCAGTTATCTGATATAACTCTATCCACCCCCAAGCCAAGGGTGTAAGAAGCTATTAAAACCCCTTGATATAGAGGCCACACAGCAATCCATATATGCCTAAACCAGAAGTTGATAAATGTCTTCTCCTCATTCCTTAACCCACCCCTGCTGTAAATGCTGTTCACAAGTGTTGCAGACACATATGCCCCTCCAGGCATAGGTAAAAGCCCCACCAGCGCGGGTATAGCCATAGAGGCAAGCCGCGGACTCAAAGCCTCAAGAGCATTCACAGCATCTTCAGAGGCTTTGCATCCCTTAAACAGCTCCGCCAAGTACATGGCGAAAACAAGAGATGTAATAACAGTAAGCATACTCTCATTAAATGCCCCAAGCCATATAGAAGGAAAGCTAGAGCCGAAGACAAGAATAGATAACAATGTGAGAGAGAGTAGCATGGTTACATACTGAGGAAGCTCTAAAAACACCCCCGCAACAATCACAGCCAAGGCAATGACAAAGGCCTGCAAGGAGTCCATGCAAAACACCTCAACATGTACAGGTAACTGAATGAAGACAAGGATGCGGTTTATATACTTACAACTAAAAGCTTCGCCTTTTAAAGGTGGGGATAAGGAGAAAAGATCATAAGAAATGTTTGTTTAATTACTTTTGATTATGAATAATATTAAAAACCGTGGTTGCCGAGTCTATGAATCGCCAAAAGAATTCCTTATACTTTGGGCTTGGAGGAGGTCAGACACCTGCGAATCTACATTGCATTGAGGAATAAAATTGCTTTAACTTCTTCTAAGCTTCATTTCACTTAAGTAACGCCCTGCTAAGAAGCCCAGTGCAAATGAGGCTATTGCTGAGGTTATTACTAGGAGGATTATTTTTTCTTTTTCTTTCTGTTCTCTTTCCGTAGTTACAGAGCTTATTCCGCTGCTCTGTAGAGCCGCTGTGAAGAGGTCTTTGCGACTCGAGTTAACCAATTCTATTGTATATGTTATTGCAATTCTGCAGCATTCACCTTGTTGAAGCTGGGTAAAGTTCGCAGCATAGATTAAAACTCCTCTGTAGTATTGCAGTATAGTGTTATTGCTTATGTATATCCCACTATACTGAGGATCTATGAATAGAGCCATGGATTCGGGCCCCCTATCAATATCTTCAGATATGTATAGAGTCTTGTTAGCTAGGGGGAGAAGATCTGCGCATGCCCAGAAATCCCCACATATTTTCATATAGCTAACACCATATGATACATGCTTTGAACTAACACTCACCAACTCAACCCTCTGGTAAAGTACACATTCATAGCTTCCCACACGATGCAATACTCTGTAAACAAACCAATCACCAGAACTATACATACCATTACAAATAGTGCCATTAGTTGTTGCCAATACGAGGAGTAGCACTATTGATAATAACAGCAACTTGAATATAATTGAATTATCTTCACTAATAGATATGGGGCCCAAAAACCTCGTATAAGACAAGGTGCTCATTACCCTCATTTATGATGATGTGATCCTCCATAGCTTCAAAGGTTACGAATATCTCATCCATTCCAGGGACGCCACCCTCTATCTTAACCCCGTTCACTGAGCCTCTCCCCCTATATGCAAAGAGTAGGAAAGGACCTTTTCTACCCTGTTTCACTCTCGTATTTGGCGCTATCCTAACCTCTAATACCGAAAACTTCTTTACCTTCTTCGGTGGGATTACCCACTTCTCAACTATATTGCTATCCGAATGTACAACTTCGGGTTTAAGTCTATATTTTCTATGGAACTCTGGATCCCTATTTATCTGCCAATCAATCATCTCAATAACCTCTTCCTCAGTCCTAGGCCCATTTAATAGGTACTGATCTTTTGGAATAGAGCCTCCTTGATACTCAGCTTGGATAATGGTACCCACATCAGATTCCTCCTGAACCTCGAGAGTGAGTAGTGTGCATGGGGCATGAACAACACCTGCAAGTACGTGAAATCCTTCCCCAACTCTACATCTATATGCAGGCGATAGATCGAGTATCTCATCTCCCTTCCACTTCTTCAAGTAATCTAGAACTTCTTCTTTAGAAACATCTGGAAAGAATCCGAGGTGGATATAGGGTGTAGAGCCTATAGAGTTCTCTAGGTAGTGATAAGCCTCTTCCTTCGGATTCGAGCCCCAATACCTCTTAGCATGAATATCCTTGGCGTGGAAATGCAGCGGAATTTGAACACCAGGATCTAGAATCTTTGTCAACACTCCAAAGCTATAGTTATTAAGCTTAGCATATGCAGAACCCAACACCCTCTCAGGCAAAGCCTTTACAACATCCCTAAAAAACACTTCAACACCATCCAAAACAACTTTAGAAAGTCCATCGACAGAAGAGCCCAATACTGTTGTGCAAGAAGCTAACCACCTCTC
>JAPWTX010000080.1 GCA_028275825.1 Ignisphaera sp.
CCTGGCTACGCACTATGGATACCACCAGGCTTTGCACACGGTTTCCAAGCACTTGAAGACACATACTTCCTATACCTAGTAACCAAAGAGTATTCACCACAACATGAGAGGTGCATCAAATGGGATGACCCGGAGATAGGTATCAAATGGCCGCTAAAGGAAGGCGTTATCTTAAGCGAGAAGGACAAGAAGTGCCCACCACTAAAACAAGCAGAAACAAACTTCGAGTACTAAAGAAGCATACAACAACGGCTGATGCCCTAGCATCTCCTCACGAGCAAGTAGTATGAGTTTCTAATTAGCCATAGTACTGAGACGCAAAGAAAATAAGATGATCCGTCACATCAACAACGCCATGCCAGTAGCAGGTCTTACAGACAGGAGCAGTAAGAGACGTAGGGATATAGAAATTCTTAATAAGAAAAGACCTAGATAAGACAATAATCCCTAATCAGGATATGAATACTAATTTCCTTTCTTAGCCACTCCCTAAATCTACTCGCTTCCTCTAGCCCTACCCAGGAATTCAAAGCTATTGCTACGGGTACTGCTATGTAGATTGATTGTGTTGCTGGGTATGGTGCTCGAGGTTGCTAGTTTGTAGCAGTAGTATTCTAGACTCTTTGAGTTCTCCTGTTGTAGGGTCTACTGCTAGTCCTAGTGCTTCTAGTGCCAAGACACCTACTAGAACGTCTTTTAGATCTCTAGATATAAGGACTGGTGTAACAGCTTTCTTGCCTTTGATCTCGATGACTAAGAAGCTCTCTTCGAGCTCTGCAAGCCCTTTAGCTGTTTCAACTGTTTTCCTGCCAACGATCATAAGGTTTAGCTTCTCATAAATACTCCAGGGGATAACAGTGTATGTAGCCCCTGTATCAACAAGAGCTCCAGTCTTAAGCTCAGCACCATTAATAGGGTTTACAAGTCTTGCCTCAACCCATACATGACCCATAACCTATCCCCAAACACCTTTAACTCTAGGAGAGTTCCCCACATGCTAAGCATTGAAATAGCTATAGCTAGCTATAAACTTTTGTGGGTCTCTGTAGATTAGCTACACCATATCTACATAGCTGAGGTAATGGGGGTGCAGAGAATATATGATCACAGCAAAGAGCATTCTACTGTCGTTTGCGATACGCAAAAGCTTTTAATGAGGAGATAGCGGATACTGCGGTATTGAAGCTGTTGCTTATGGGCAATGCCTTGGCATATGCTTCGATGACGATTTTGTGCTGTAGCAAAACATATCTACTCAGCTAAGCACATCTTAGATACGCTTAGAGTTCACGGAGAATTCACGGGGCTTAATTGGTATGAGTGGTTTGGAGGATAGGATTTCCAGGCTTGAAGAATCTATTAATGCTCTTAGGGAGAGAGTTGCTAGGATTGAGGGAATAGTTGAGCAAATGGATAAAAGGCTAAACCATATAGAGACAGAGCTTAGGGAGTTTAGGAAGGAGGTTAATGAAAGGTTTGAGAGTCTTAGGAGAGAGCTTAACACAAGGTTCTACTGGTTAATAGGTATATTAATAACTATGTGGGTAACAATAATACTAGCAATACTGTTTAGAGCTCATTAACATATAGCTACCTGTACCTCGCCACCTGTAGGAATACGATATTGGATCCACATCTTTCTCAAACCCATAGCAGTGTAGTAGATATTTATAAGCATGACAAAACGTATTAGTTATAACGTGAGAGGTGATCATGGTTTGGGCTATATCTATGTTGATGCAGTCTTCTATAACCCTATTGATTATACTGAGTTTGTTGAGGGTAGACGAAGGTTTGAAGATGTTAGGAGAGCAACACTCAAATCATTGATTGATACAGGCGCTACATTCCCTGCATTACCAGAGGACGTTGTTGAGATGCTTAGCTTGCCTATCTATGGAGAGGCTGAGGCTGAGACAGCTACAGGTAGAGAGAAGGTGAGGCTAGCATTAGCAATTATACAGATAGAGGATAGAACTGCAGCAAGCTACATCATTGTAAGACCTAGAGGCACAACACCTTTAGTAGGTGTTGTGGCGTTGGAGCAGATGGGTTTTAGGGTGGATCCAGTGACGGGGAAGCTGATTAAGGGTTTGCCACTAATGCTTTTGGAGAGAACCAAGTCTGGGAGTGTGGTTTGATGTGGGGTTCTAGGGGGGTTCTCAATGCGTGTTATAGTTTGATTACTCTAATAACAGATAAGCTTGTTTTAGTGAGTTGGGTTGTGGAGTGATTTTATGGGGTTTGTTGAGAGGAAAATTGGGTGTGCTAAGGAGTTTGCAGAGCTTTTGGCTAGTAGGCTTAGGGGGAGGCTAATTAAGGTAGTGCTGTTTGGTAGTGTAGCTAAGGGTTTGTGTGATGCTGATAGTGATGTAGATGTCCTAATCATTGTTGATAGAGTAGATGAGGAGGTGAAGCGCATTGTTGCTGAGTCTGCATTTGAGGCTAGTGTCAAGTTTCAGGAGCCGATAGAGTACATCGTTATGGAGCTTGAGGAGTACAGAATGAAAGGGATTGACAACCCATTCATATACGAGGTTGAGCGCTACGGCAAGACACTATACTACGATCCGGGGCCTGAGAAGGAGAGGGTTAAGAAGTTGCTAGAACTAGCCGAGGAATACTATGGGTATGCTACGAGATGTGCACAGCAGTTAATGTATAGAGCAGCTATAGATCTAGGACAAAGCGCTGTAGAGCTCGTGTTAAAAGCACTAATACTGGCCAAGGGAGGGACCCTGCCAAGGAGTCACGGAGTGTACATACACATGTTTGGCGAGCTATACATAGTCAAAGGCGAGGTAGATAGGGAGATAATAACCAAACTCTACAGAGCGCTTGAATTAAGAAACAGAGCTAGGTATGACCCTGACTACAACCCACAAGAAGCAGATGTAAACGAAGTACTTCAAGCATATAGAGAGGTTAGGGAGATAGCACACAAAATCCTCAAGGAGAACAAGACCTCTGCAAAGCCCGGCCAACAGACTTGAATTAATCAATGCTTTACACAAAGTATACCAACCCATTGTGACAACATTGAAATGCAGTACCTGGGATTACGTTAAGCAAAGCACTTAAATCCCTACAAACACAGCTCACTTCATATCCTTTTACACTTAACTTATTTGAACCTTAATGATAGAGTAGCAAAGCTTGAGAAGAGATTTGATGATTACTTAAGGAAAATGTGAGGGAAATTTGAAGAACAGTTTATATACCCAATCTAGTATCAGTTAAATAGTAGTAGTGAAG
>JAPWTX010000081.1 GCA_028275825.1 Ignisphaera sp.
CGTTGCTGGCATTACGCTTAAAATAGGTTTATTTATGGCTTAATGTATTCGAAGAATTCCTTATAAACTATTTAATGTTTAAGTCTATTGTGGTGTGCAAGATTTATGTCGTTTAGGCAAGGTCTTTCACCTTCTAGAAGGTGGTTGAGCAGCGAAAGAATAGCTCTTAGGCTTCTGGAAGAGCTGGGATTTAAGGTTATTGAAACCAGGAAGAGAATTTTGGTGAACGGTATTGAGGTTGGGGAGGTGGACGCCATTGTTGAGGACAATAATGGGGCTAGATGGGGTGTTGAGATAAAGGCTGGTAGAATTGATGTAACTGGGGTTAGGCAGGCATATGTCAATGCAGTTATAGCTGAGGTTAAGCCTATGATTGTGTGCAAGGGTTTTGCTGACGACGCTGCTAAAGAGCTTGCTGAGAAGCTGGGTGTTAGGGTTATAGAGCTTTCTGACGTGTTCTTGGTTGATAGCGAGGAGCTTGAGGTTGTAATTAGGGAGGTTGTGGAAAGCACTCTTACAGATTATCTAGAGGCTTTCTTCACAATTCCTTCAAACATTAAACATGAGTGGCTAGAGGTGCTTAATGTCCTCACCTCTTCGCAAAATCTTGAGGAGGCTTGTGAGAAGCTGGGTGTAGATATAAATACCTTAACTAAGAGGCTAAGTGAAATGAGAAACGCTGGTATATTTCCTCAGTGGGCAAAGAAATACGCATCAATGAGAAGAGTAGCTCAGATCATACTTCAGCGTTATACAGCACTTCAAGTAGTTAATGAGACTCAAAAAGTTTTAGAGCTTTTGAAAACATTAAAAGATCAACTAAATCAGTTACTAAACACTATAACAAGCATTCAGAAAAATATCGAGCTCCTGAAACATGGAGAGCAGAAATGATGTCTTAGAATATTACTCCTTTTACCCCGAGCCTTGAGCGCCACGGATTAAAACATCTTATAAACTTCTCAGCCTTTAAAGGAGTTCTCACCCTTTAGAATGGGAGAGGCTCAGAAGACTTTTTAAGAAGCTAACTTGTTAAGAGGTTCTGATACAAGTTTTGGCTTCACTGCTTAAAACCTAGTGTTGATGAATAGTGCTTCTCGGTGGTGAGGAATGATTTATGTTGGTTGTTGTGGTTTCTGCATGGCTAGAGAGAGGTATTATCTAGCTTTTGATGTTGTTGAGCTTCAGGATACGTTCTATAATCCTCCAGAGCTTGATAAGCTAAAGAAGCTTGCTGAGGAGGCTCCACCCGACTTTGTCTTCGCCATGAAGGCTTGGCAAGCAATTACACACCCACTAGACTCCCCAACGTGGAAAAAGGCAAAGGTAGTGCCTGATAAGAGGCTTGCAGATAGATATGGCTTTCTAAGACCCACTAAGGAAGTTTTTGAAGCTTGGGAGAGTGTTGTTGAGGCTGCTAAGACCCTGGAAGCAGAGGTTGTTGTTATTCAAACCCCACCAAGCTTTGGCTACTCAGAAGAGCATTACAGAAACGCTGTGGAGTTCTTCTCAGCTACAAATACCTCTAACTTCGTCATTGGCTGGGAGCCTAGGGGGACATGGCTTCAAAACCTAGAAAAAGTTGCTGATATCGTCTCGAGATTTAAGAATGTTATACATATTGTTGATCCATTCAAGACTCTACCAACTGTGTGCAAAGAGGTGACATACTTTAGACTTCATGGCATCGGTAAAGGAGAGGTTAATTACCGGTATAAGTACACAGATGAAGACCTTCAAAAGCTTCTAGACATAGTTAAGAAGATTCTTAGCAAGAGCAATAATGTTTATGCAATGTTCAACAACGTTTACATGGCTCAAGATGCCCAAAGATTTAGGGAACTCATAAAAAAAGCTTAATTACTTCAAAACCTTCTACTCCTTCACGTAGAGCTTTCCCAGCGCTGCAGGCATTTACACACTTTAACTAAGTATAGCTAGAGAAGATTTAATTGGATTAATTGTGAACTTAAGGAGGTTTCCTAAGAACACAATGCATATCTGCTAATATGGCTACAGGGAGGAGACTCTGAGTTGATTGACTAACATTACGAGAAGCATGGAGTACTGAAGTAGTTGTAGAATTGAGAGGACATCTACTACATGAACAAAACGTAGCTTCAAGATGAATGAGAACGAGCATAAGAAATTCAAGTATTCAAAATGTAGGTTTAAGATGAATAGAGACATTACAGCTGTTTTAAACAGTGAGAGAAAAGCCCTTGAAAAGATGTGGAGAACGCTGTTCACATTCAAATGCCCTGCAGATGACAGATGTAAACATGGGATAGTTGGGTGGGGGACATATGAGGTCTCATTCCTTATGGGGAGGAGGTTAGATGATTTGTTTAGGAAATACCAGGTATACATTCCCCTTTGGCTTCATAGTGTACGAACTCCTGACAATGACATTTTTCAAGTGTTTTTCAGCTCTTTGCCTGGCTTCATTAAGCTCTTCAATTGTTGGTCTTCTCCAGGAAGTTTTTGGTACTGGTACATATTCATCTATTATCAAGGGTGTATCAACGTTCACATGCTCCGCTATGTACTTAGCCAAGAGCTCTATGTCACCGGCATTATTAAATCCTGGAATAAGTATGGTCTCCGTAATTAATCTTAGACCTTTTGAAGCGACTAGCATAAGGTTTCTAAGGACTCTATATAGATCATCAGCACTTCTGCCAGTATACATAGCGAATTTTTGTGGGTGAATGCTTTTAACACTAACCTCTACTATGCTTCCCTTAGGTATACAGTTCACTACTTTGTCCAACAGGTAGCCATTGGTCAAAACTACAGCCTCTAAGTTCATGCCACTCAGTATTTCTACAACTTTGCAAAAAAGAGGATCTGCAGTAGGCTCTCCACCTCCAAGTACTGCACGTTGTAAACCTAATTCCCTCTCAACAATCTTTAGAATCTCACCAAGTTTCTCCACTTCAAGCAACTCCACCCTTGACTTACCTAATAAACTCCCTTCATTGCCATAGTGATGATCCCACAGATACCCTCTTCTTATACAACCTAAACAGCTAAAGTTACATGTCAAGAACTGTATGTAAACACTTTTATCATAATCATAGTAAGTTATGTGGAAAATCGTGGTCTTCGCCATACTAAGGCTCTACCTCACACTTAAAAGATTCAATACGATATTCACCCTCTTTCCATCAATGCTCAACATCTGCACCCTCACTCTATACACCTCCTCTAGCGA
>JAPWTX010000082.1 GCA_028275825.1 Ignisphaera sp.
CAAGAACAGTCTTTTATATCTCTTCCAACTAAAACACTATAGGGATTTCTTCACAAGTTTCTCAACAATGCCTAGGTATTCTCTGGCTTTCTCAATCAAGGGCTTGTGCTCTTCCTCTTCGTATGTAAGTCCATAGAAACATCCTCCATGAAGTCTATCCCTAACATCTATGAAATATGAAGCCTGTTTACCTGCCTCTTCTTCGCTGAGACCTGCTTTCATGAAAGCTTCTTTCACAAACGATCTCCACGAAACATTTTTTGGTGGAACTGTTTCGCCAAGGGTTTTCAGGGTAAGAGCTAGAGTTGCATGCTTAATGCTAGCCCAAACCTTTTCACAGGCATCGTAAGGATCTCCGCGTTCGAGAAGCTTGTGTGCTTCCTCAAGGTAGTGCATAGCTGTATCTAGATGCTTCCCAGCCTCGCTCATAAACATCACTACTCTACTCTATAATGCTGTAGAGGCTAATAAATCTTAGTGAAGTTAATTGGAGTGAGGTTGTAATGGAAGCTATAGAGGGGTATATAAGGAGGTTGGAGGAAGCTGCTCCAGCTGAGAGGGTTGTAGAAGATCTAGAGATACATATGAAAGCTAGAGGGGGCAAATTGTAATCTACCTATCCCAGTAAAGAACATGGGCTAAGAAGATACTAAAACCATGACTAGAGCATCTCAAAACCAACGCCATCAAGCATGGCAACAAGTAGAGGCTTATCAATTGACACCAGAGTTGAAAACTCTGGGTTTGCAGATGCTAAACCTCTTCTCGGCAACCCCAATGCATTACATTAGCATTCGTTGAAATCTTCGTAAAGCCAAAAAGCTCATGTTGTTGGTGTTCAGAGGCTTACAGACGTTACTGATCTGCTTTGTGCTTATTTGTGCTTAGCTATGGAGTTGCTAAGGTTTTTGCATATGCGTTGCCTAGGCGAAGAGCTTTATGGAGATCCTCACGCATTCTTTTCAATAGTTTCTAAGATACTTTTTGCAGTATCAATGGCTTCTCCACATCTATGCTGATCTTTATTGGTGGTAGCCCTTTCCATGGTGAGCTCGTGAGGGTTACGTATGTAGGGTTTAAGGTGTAGTGATCTACTGTAGCTCTGTAGAGGTAGAGAATAAGCATCTCTTTTTTCAAACCTTTTGAAGCCATATCTCTATGAAAGTCTGCGTAGCTAAATGTGTCTCCATATACTCCTCTACCTCTCACTCCTTTACTATACCTCTCTTCAGCCCAGTAATTGAAGAGGGTGAAATAGGTGGCGCTTACAGCTCTTCGAATTAGTACCTCCTCAGTGATACACCCACGCTTTACAGCGTCCTCAATAACGCTAAGGAGTTTTTGTGGATCTAGCCTTGCTTGATCTCTATCCCTAGCTCCTTTAACCCCCTCAAACAAATTATCGACACCTTCCCAGCTACATCTGCTAGTCCGTGGGAGTTCAGGTAGCTCTTTGCATTCCTTGCTATCTCACTCCACTCATCCTTACCACAGTTCTCTAGGTAAACACCAAATCGTTAGGATATCGCCTGTCTCAACCTCCCTAATAATGCTAAACCCCTTCAACCCGTAGACACCGTAGCGTAGCTCAAGCCATACAAGGAGCAGTGCAAGCCTATCAAGATCTACAAGGCTCTGTAACTCCCTCAAAGCAGCGTCAACATCAGTAGCAAGTGCATACCTCTTAGCAACACTGATTAAACCCTCCCCAAGCTCCCTGCCCACATCATTATAGATACCATTAGATATACCAATAAATGATTGTGTAGCTAAATCCGCTACAGCTTCACACAATCTATGCATATTGTGTGCAATACTTGTTACTAGCGCTACGAGAACCCTGTCTATATCACTGCTTCATCGCCTTCAGCTTCTCAACAGCTTTCTCAATAGATTTAACAATTTCGCTTAGCTCAGAAGCCAATCTCCTCTTCTCACTAGGTGAAAGAGCTAACGGATTCTGCACAGAAGCTAGTGTAGCTAGCCTTAACAGCGCCGACATAAACTCTCCAAACACATCAGGCGGCAGTCTCTGACTCAGCTTCGCAAGATTTTGCGGGGCTAGCAACTCCCTCAAAAGCTCATCAGCTCTCCTACCACTAACCTCCTCAACACTAGCAATAGCATTAAGCGCATCCGCATAAAGTTTCAACATATTAATAACAGCATCCAACATCAAAACATCATGCTGAGACATGGCAACCCAACAAAAGTTTTTCTAACAATACCCTCCCTTATATAGTGTGCAGACCATGTAACTACGCATCTCCATAAAACCAATTCCATAAACCTTCTACCCCCAACATAAGAGCCCCTCGCAAAGAAAATAAAAAGCCGTACTAGGAGAACAACACATTCCTACTCCCTAAGAAAATATGTTGATAAGGTCTTTAACCTGGTAAGAACTTCATAGTAGCTTCCTACTTCATTATGGAAGCTCAGCTTCAATACTTCTCTCTTACAGAGAATACTTTTTACCATATTCATAAAGCTCGCAAACACATCTCTAAATATTTTCATGTATGAGCTTTAGCTAGAGTGTCCCTAGCTTAAGATCCTTTGCTACAACGTCTCTTAGAATCTTGAAGTGTTTATCCATTGTTACAAGGATCATATCATTGTTAACAGCCTGCGCCGCTATTATCAAGTCTGTTGCTGGTAATGGCACTCCACGGATTCTCAGCTCTGTCTGCCATGCTATTGCGAGTGCATAGTCCTTTTTCGTTGGGTAAAGAACTACTTCCGCGTAGTGAAGTGCTGGAGGGTATTCAACAGCTGTTAACACGGATATAAACGCTATTCTTTGTCTCGTCCCTCTCTTAATAATCTCTATTACTGCACTTGTATCATAGATTTTATTCTCTCCCATGTCCTCTCCCTAAGCTCCTTGTAGAGCTTGTCTTCCTCCTCTGGACTAAGAGGCTTCAGCTTCTCAACATCTACTCCCATCCTAACAAGCTCCTCCACAACCTTCTTAGCCGGGGCAGCC
>JAPWTX010000083.1 GCA_028275825.1 Ignisphaera sp.
CTGGGTTTGATGTCTAAGCATCCGCTTGATCTTCCTCAGGGTAGGAAGTTGTCTAAGGAGGAGGTTGCTGAGGCTCTTAGGTTGTCAGTTATAGCTGAGCTTGATGCTATAAATCTTTATCTGCAGCTGGCTAGGGCTATTGATGATGAGAGGTATAGGAGGGTGTTTGAGGATATTGCTAAGGAGGAGAAGACTCATGTTGGTGAGTTTCTGTCTCTGTTAAAGACTTTGGATCCTGAGCAGGTTGGGGAGCTTGCTAGGGGTGCTGAGGAGGTTAAGAAGCTTACTGGTCTAGAGGCTAGGGATCCACCTAATCAACAGCCTTCTGCTGTAGATGTTTGGAGAGTTGTTGGTGATGCTGTTATGAGGGTTGTTGATGGGGTTAGGGTGTTCAGAAGGTTTGTGCCTGTTACTAGGGTTGGGAGGGGTGTTGATGCTGTTGCAGTTGAGTCTGTTGGGGGAGTTAGATATGTTACACCACTTACTGAGATCTCTGTAGATTTTAAGGTTAGTCAGAGGGCTGTGGATTATGCTGAGAGGTTTGGGCAAGTGCCTGAACTTGGAGATGGGTATAGAGCTGCTGTAGAGCTTGCTACTCTTGAGGATAAACATGTTTTAGAGAAGCTCACAGGACTTACAAATTCTGTAAAAACTGAGATGGGTTCTTGGGATGTTCCTGGTGTGGCTGTAAATGATGTTGCAAAGGCTTTGGCTAAGATGATTGAGGGGGGTGCTAGGGAGCCATTTATTCTATTTGTAAGCCCCTCTAGATATGCAAAATTGCTAGCTGTGCATGAGAAGACAGGTGTTATGGAGTTGACGAGGATTAGGGGACTTGTAAAAGAAGTTGTGTCAACACCAATACTACCAGATGACACAGCTGTAATAGTATCAGCAAATCCATATGTGTTAGACATTGCAATAGGGGTGGATACGCAAGTAGATTACCTAGGGCCTGAAAACGGTTACCACAAGCTAAGAGTGTGGGAAACAATTGCTGTGAGGCCAAGGCTGGAGAAGGGGGTAGCAATACTAAAGCAGACAGGGCAGCAAATAGGTTAAAGCAGTACAGAACATGGCTCTGCTTAGAGCAAAGAGATGAAAAATTAAACATTTTTATAATTATCTCTATTTTGTGAGAGGTTTATGAGCCTCGTTATAAGGCATGGCAAAATAGTTTCATCTACTAGAATCATAGACAATGGCTATATTCTCATCAAAAACGGTTCTATTGCTGAAATTGGGAGAGAGCCTTTTACAGGCTTTGCTGAAGAGACTATAGATGCTGAAGAATTAATAGTTCTACCTGGCTTCATAGATACCCACACCCATGGGATACAGGGACTTGATTTCACATCTAATAGAGATCCCTACAGCATTCTAGAGATGGCTAGGCATTACGCTAGGCATGGTGTAACAGGCTTTGTTGCAACAACTGTTACAGCTCCTCTAGAGGTTCTTGAAGAGGCTTGTAAAGCTGTTGGCGAGGCTATGGAGATGTGGAGGGGTGGAGGTTCGAGGATCCTGGGCATGCACCTCGAGGGGCCATATATAAATCCTAGTGCTGCAGGTGCTCAGAACAAAATCTATATCAGGACCCCGAATGTTGATGAGTTTAAGAGGCTTGCAGAATCCTGCAGAGGTGTTGTTAAGCAAGTGACTCTAGCGCCAGAGCTTCCAGGTGCAGCTACAATAATCGCCTATGCGAGGTCAGCTGGCATAACTGTTAGCGCTGGGCATACAAATGCTTCTTATGATGATGGGCTGAGAGCTGTAGAGCTTGGTGTAACAAAGGCTAGCCACCTATTCAACGGCATGACCAGGTTTCACCATAGAGAGCCTGGCATAGCCTTAGCACTAATGCAGTCTCAAAACGTGTATCTAGAGATCATAGCAGATTTTGTGCATCTACATCCAGCAGTGGTGAAAATGGTCATAGACTATGCATCTCCGAGAAGAGTAGTGCTAATAACAGACTCTATAGCTGCTACAGATATGCCTGACGGTGTCTACGAGCTGGGGGGGCTAAAGATTGTTGTTGAGAAAGGTGTATGTAGATTAGCTGATTTAAGTGGTTTAGCTGGAAGCACATTGACTATGGATAGAGCTGTTAAGAATGTTCTAAAGCTGGGCTATAGCTTGATAGACGCTGTGGTAATGGCAAGCCACGCACCAGCTAAGAGCATAGGCTTGGATAGATTTGGGGATATAGAGGTAGGGCATTACGCAGACCTAGTGCTTCTAGACAAAAATGCTAGCGTTGTGAAGACAATTGTCAGCGGGGAGGTGGCTTATGAGAAGTGATAAGCCCTTAAGAACGGAAAGTCGCTGAAACATGTATAAACATATAACAATTTACAGCATAATAGCATTGGTGGGATCATGAACATCAAGTCTTATGAGATGTTCTTCAACAGTGTTACGAATCTGCTTCACAAGATTCTCAGAGAAGAGAGTGCAAACATTGAGAAGGCATCTGACCTAATGGCACAGGCTCTGCTAAACAACGGCTTCATATATATTTTTGGCACAGGGCACTCCATGATGATGGCGTTGGAGATGTTCTACAGAGCTGGAGGCCTAGTCCGAGTCTACCCAGTACTAGACATATCGCTGTCAGGATTCAGCGGAGCTATTAAGAGCACCTACCTCGAGAGAATCTCTGGCTATGCAGAAGCACTTCTAGAAACTATTCAACCAAAGCAAGGATCAACAATAATAATAGTATCTAACTCAGGTAAAAACGCAGCACCAGTTGAAATGGCTGTAAATGCTAAGAAGTATGGATTAAGTGTCATAGGGGTAACATCGCTTAACTACTCAAAGAAAATACCGCCTGAAAATCCTTTAGGCAAGAAGCTTTACGAAGTTGCAGACGTCGTTATTGATAACAAGGTTCCTGAAGGTGATGCTATATATGATATACCTCAGCTAGGCATGAAGATAGCTCCTGTATCAACAATAATCAACACATTCATACT
>JAPWTX010000084.1 GCA_028275825.1 Ignisphaera sp.
CTCTATTATAATGGTCTTAACTTCGAATGGTTTCATGTTTAGCTTTATTATATCTGTGTTTTCAGCTATTTTTGTTACTTCGTTTAGCTCTATAATGTCTGTTTCGATCACCCTTGATGCTTTGAACCCTAGTTTGATTTCTGCCTCTATCTTCTCGCTATATGGGTTGTAAAGCCTTAGTGTATATCCCTTGCCGTTTTCAGCTGGTTTAAATGCTGAGAGAATTATTTTTGCAGGTTCAGCTCTTGCAATGCTTATATTTTCTACAGCTCCATTAACTGTTATAGCTATTGGTTTGTGGATTAGTTCTTGTGCTACTTTAGGTACTTCAGCTCTTTGATAGTCTCCCTCATGTGGATACAGATAGTATGTCACTTCGAATTCCCCGATATCGCTCCATGGGTTGGGGAATGTTGGGGATCTTATTATGCTGAGCCCTATATCTCCTCTAACAGCTGAGTATCCATGTCTTGATGGGGCTATGATTGCCAAGCCCTTTTCACCATCTGATACATCTGCCCACCTAACTGCAGGTACCTCAAACTTTGCTTTCTCCCAGCTGCTCTCCATCCTAGTTGATCTTGTGATAGCTCCAAATGGTATGTCGAACCATGCCTTCTCACTCTTTGTTGATGTTCTGAACCAGTGTTTGAGGAGAGCACCCTTATTCCTCCAGACAATTCTGTTGCTAACCTCTATAACTGGGCTATCCTTGTAGAGGCAGATTCTCTGAACAACTTTCGATGCTTCAAAGCCCTTCACAACCTCTACGCATGAGGCTAGAGGTCCTTTTACAACTGTTCTTGGCTTTTCTAAAACCTTAAGCTCAACGCCTTGTGACAGAAACTCGTTTGTAACATCCCAGGCATCGAAAAGCCCGGGCTTGTCAATGTGGGCTATGAGCTTTGCCGGTTCCCTCAACAGCTCTACACCACTGGAGAGCCTTATAGAGGCTATATCACCATTTTCATCTAATTTGACTGCTATGAGTCTGTTCCTCAGCAAAATGCCATCCTCACCTTCAACAACCTCTACCCCCTCATAAGCCCTGCAATCATAAGCGCCAAGACCATGACTTTTAACGCCTAGAGGGTTTGAAACAACGCTTATGTAATAGCCATCCACATCCTCCTGACACTCAACATCAGCAGGTATTCCAAAGCCCTTGGGAATTTTAATAACAGCTTTAGTGCTCCATGGAAGCACACTTGCTATTGCAAGAGCTTTCTCACTGCCTCCCGAGGCTAGGGAGCTAATAGCGTTTGTTAGTATAGAGAGCGATTCTCTGGCCACATTCTCCAGATCTCTCAACGCATCATCATAGACCTCCTTTATCGATGAGCCTGGTATTATGTCGTGGAATTGATTGAATAGCACAAGCTTCCACAGCTTATCAAACCTCTCTTTATCAACTTTACACCCCTTAACAATGCTAGCCATTGTCGCTATAGTCTCAGCCTCAATAATGCTCTTCTCAGCCTCAGCCATAGCTCTCTTCATAGCTATATTCGTAGTATATGTACCTCTATGTATCTCCACATATAGTTCTCCCTCCCAGATGGGTAGCGATTTGCTGAACCTCTTCACAGCATCTATGTAATCAGCTTCGCTAAGACTCCTCACCTGTGGTAAGCGTGGCAAAGCATTTATGAGCTCTACATATTCTAGCATCTCTCTCGTAGGACCTCCCCCACCATCGCCATAGCCATAGGAATACGCTGTGAACGACACAGACTCTCTCTGCTTATAACTATTCCAATATCTGTTAACAGAACGAGGTGTCATCATCTCATTATAGCTCGTTATAAGCACTTGAACAGGTATCTCTGTTCCATCCACACCTCTCCAAATAAAAGCATGGTATGGAAATTCATTGGTATCATTCCACATAACCTTATGAGTTACAAAAACCTCTATACCGCTCTTAGCCATTATCTGGGGTAGGTTTCCTGAGAAACCAAAGCTATCAGGTATCCACCCAATTTTAGCTACCCTACCAAACCTCTTCAAGAAGTATCTCTGGCCATAGAGAAACTGCCTCGCTAAAGACTCTCCATCTATTAGCTGTGTATCGCTCTCTATCCACATACCCCCCACAACAACCCACTTACCACTTTCAACAAGTCTTTTCACATCCTCAAACAGCCTCTTGTCCCTCTCCTCAACCCACTCATAGTACTGAGCAGAGCTCTGAACATAGGCAAAGCTATACTCTTTAGCAAGAGAGGTTATTGTTGAAAAAGTTCTCAAAACCTTCTCAACTGTCTCAGTTCTTGGCCAAAGCCAAGCAGCATCAATATGAGCATGGCCAGCAGCGTAGATGAGGCCAGCCTTACCATACCTCCTCCTAAGCTCCTCAAGACCTCTAGAAAGAGCCTCCTCAACCCTATTAACAACCTCAGCAACACTCTTTATAGATGTGTAACTAGCATCAGGCTCCCTCAACAACCCCTTCAAAACACCTACACCATAAACACCAGATAGATAGACATAGTCACCATAAGGCCTCCTCAAATCACCCCTCTGCGCGTAGAGTGCCAAAGGCCCTTCATAGAGAAACGAAATCATTGCAGCTATTTGCCAAACAGCTGGCGAAACCCATATCTCAGAAGCTATCGATGCCAATAGCTTTTCAAGATCTCTCCTAAGAGGATCATCTGAAGAGATACTCTCAACAAAATCAACGAGAGCTAGCAGCCTAAGACCAACTCTAACAGCATCCCAGTAGACCTCAGCTAAATACGCTTTCTCAAACCCGAGAGACCATCTATGAAAACCAAACATAGATCTAGGGGATAGAACCAGCTCAACAGAATGCCTACCGCTCTCTATCGGGATATAGGTATGACCCTCATCATAACCCCCTACACTAACACCATCAACAACAACACGACCATTACCAGATGCAACAAGCTTCAAAAACCACCTCAACCCACTAAACATAGGGTTCGGAACATC
>JAPWTX010000027.1 GCA_028275825.1 Ignisphaera sp.
AAAACTGGGCTTTTTTAAACTAGGTATTGGCATTGGGTAGTTTCGAATTATGTCTAGTTCTGGGTTTAGTGAGGTTATTGATAGGTATAGGGTTGGTTTTCAGGGATTGGTATGGGTTGTTATTGCTCGTGGTTTTGATGATAAGCTTCGTTACTTTGTTGAGGAGCCTTCTCTCAACACCTTTCTCCTCTCATTAAAGAACTCTGTTTCTCAGCGCATCTTATCTGATGTTGGGGTTTTGAAGGAGGTTTCAAGCTTTCTAACTTTTGATGAGGGCTATAGCTATGTTAAGAATCTCGTTGTTGATGTCTGTAGAAAGGTCTTTGGGAGGAGGTGCAATGGTGTTTCTCAGGATGAGCTCAATGCTGTTTCTTACTATGTTCTCAGAGATTTTGTTGGATATGGTGAGATTGATCCGTTTGTAAGGGATCAAGAGATAGAGGATATAACTTGTGATGGTGTGGAGAGACCTATTCACGTGTTTCACAGGAGATTTGAGTGGCTAGAGACTAACAAGAAGCTAGATGAAAGAGTTCTTGAGACTGTTGTGAGGAAGCTTGCTTACAGAGCTGATAGAGAGGCCTCTATTGCTCAACCCATTGTCGAGGGTGTTATTAGGCCTGAGGGTTATAGAGTTCACATAGTTCTAGACGCTATTTCAACACATGGGCATAGCTTTACTATTAGGAAGTATAGAGAGCGCCCATTCACAGTAGTTGAGCTTGTAAACAGCAACATGGTTGATGCTGGAGTAGCTGGCTTGCTCTGGCTTGCAGCTGAGAATAAGCAAGGGGCGATATTCTATGGACCAACAGGCTCTGGTAAAACAACTCTACTCAATGCTATTGCTATGCTGCTTGCACCTGAGATGAAGATTGTAACTGCTGAGGATACTCAAGAGATTAGGCTTCCTTTTCACGAGAACTGGATGTCTATGGTGACGAGGCTTAGCAGCGACCCTGCTGTGCAGAACATTACTATACAGGCTCAGATAGAGTCTGCTATGAGGCAGAGACCAGATGTTCTCATAGTTGGTGAGATTAGGTCTAGGGAGAGCTACAGCTTTTTCCAAGCCGTCTCAACAGGGCATGGAGGGCTTACAACAATTCATGCAGAGAACATGGCTTCACTTATAAGAAGACTCCTAACACCCCCTATGAGCATACCCCCATCATTGGTTGCCACAGCAAAGCTTTTGATACAGGTGCAGAGGCTTCTCTACAAGGATTCCGTGATTAGGAGGGTTACATACATACATGAGATAGAGGGGTACGACCCAGTGCAGAACAGGCTCTCAGTAAAGCTTGTGTGTAAGTGGAGTAGAGAGAAAGACTCATGGCTGTTTAACTTGAGGGATAGCAGGCTTATAAAGGATGTGGCTGATCTTCTACTACTCAACTACGAAGATGTTCTTGAGGATTTGAAGAAGAGAGCAACAGTGCTACTCTACGCAGCCAAGAAAAACATGGATATTGTTCAGCTCCATACCCTAGTAAGAAGATATAGGAGAGAGCCGGATAAAGTTTATAGGGAGGCTGTGGAGTTTGTTAAAGAGCCTTACACATTCAAAACTTTTGATGAAGTTGAGAGAGAGTATTTCTAGATCTGTGGATCTAGCTTCAAAACCATTTAAATACCTTCTCCAAATATACATAAACTCTCTCGTTAAAGGCTTTGAAATCTATGTCATAGGCTCAGGCATTTCAACAAGTATTGAGAGGTATTTGAGCACATCTTCAAAAATCCTTCTAGCAACCTCGATCACCACGTTCACAATAACACTTGTCATGACATCCAGGGCTCTGCCACTATTCATCTCCTTGACAGTATCTGCTGTGGCTTCTCTGGTGATAGCCCCTTCACTCTCATTAGCTATTCTAATATACCTGCCCATGGCTATGTACAGGAATAGGGGGGAGGTTCTCGAGTCAAAGGCCATTACACTGCTCTCAGCCCTAGCACTACTTACAGCCTCTGGGCAAAGTATTTACAGGGTTTTAGAGGCTTTGCCAGTTGTTTTGGGGAGAGCATACAAGGTGTTTTCTGTAGAGCTAGATCTAGCCTCTTCACTTATAAAGGTTGGGGTGCCAGTTAGTGAAGCGCTGAAGAGGGTTGCACATATAACCCCTTCAAATATACTCAGAGACCTCTTCCTCTCACTCTCATCAATAATCAGCATTGGGGGGAATGTTGCACCAGTTGTGCAAAGCCTTGTCGAAAGGTATGTTACTAGATATGGTATAAGAGTTGAGAGGTCTGTAGAAGAGTTAAACATAGTTATGGAGGTGTATGTGGCTATAACCATGTTGATACCCATGATAGTTAATTCCACAGCGGCTTTCTTACTCATATACCCTATAGCAGGACTCTCTTTTGATGCAATCCTAGTTCTCACTATACCCATACTAATGCCAATTGCCTCAGTAGCTATAGTAACTATAGCTGACATGATTGTCTCTAGGGTGAGGCCATGAGGCAGGGGTTTAGGGATATAGTTATTGCAGCAATTCTTCTATCTATGGGTCTCACCATACCTGCTCTAATCCTTCCCACGGTCTCAAGACTTCTTGGAGTTAACTTGTTCAGAGGAGTTGAAGGCATTTCATTCTCTATAAGAAGAACATTCATACCTATGCCAATATTTCGAACCCCTGACTCTTATACATTCACAGGTTTTACAATAGCATTCACACTACTCACAGCCTACATATTCCTAAGACAAGGGGTTATGGTGAGAGCTTTGCTAAGAAAGCAAGTAGCTGAGTTAATAACAGTACTCACATCTTACATCAGGGCTGGAACCCCCATTGTCACAGCACTTGAGCTTTCAGCAAGCATTGTTGAAAGCCCTATGAAAGAATATGTGCTGAGGCTTTCAAAGCTCATACAGCTTGGCTACAACCCGTTTGAGGCTTTTGAAACCGTTTTTTCCGATGCACCTATGGATGTTAGGGCCATACTCTCATCGATACCCATCGGAGTTGAGAGTGGTGGTAGAGTTGCAGAGGTACTCACTGCTGCAGAAGGGTTCTCCTTTCAGCTCTCGAGAATGGAGGAGCTGAGGAGAGCTAGACTAGAAGGATACAAAGCAGTACTAGTGCTGGCAATACTATCTTACCTAATGAGCTCACTTGTAACAACACTCCTCCTCTCATACATAGCCAGAATGATGCTTGGAACCCCCCTCGCCAGAGCAGCCATAGACCTTAAATATGTTCTCTCCCTCTACTACATCTCAACAATAATAACAACAGCTATAACATCCATCGCCACGAGCAGAATAATCCATGGAGAAATTGCCACAGCCTTAAAGTACACAGCCACACTAATACTACTAGCAACCCTAGTCTTCAGCATAACAACTGCATTCATATAAACCACAATCATATTGCCCCAAACAGCTAGATAAAGACCTTCTCCTCACTACACCCACTAATACCATACTTAAAAGCTATACCATCCATTTGTACCTAGATGACCATCTTCATTATTATGTTTATTTGTTGCATCCTGGAGGTCCTCTCCTCACCTACCCCTTCACAGGTAGCACAGCTACTTTTGGAAAGGGCTCGATGGACATTGGGGTTAATGGTACGAGTCCCTTGGGAGTTGTTTTATTGGGGTGCTACAGCCCTCATAAACACCAGCGATAAACAGAAAGAGATTATAACAACTCCTAAATATCAACTACGAAACAGTCCTAATCAAAGAAGAACTTGAACCATTATTTTAAGGTTCATACGTCTTTGCAATAACTATCTAACCTCCTCCTTACCCAAAATACAGAGATTCTTAAACAAATCACATACTCTCTACATTTACATAGTTACTTTCTTGTTGTTACTGTTTGTGTTGATGTGTATTCATGGTTTTAAGCTTTAGCTATATTTATTTGTTTTTGTAGCATTGTTTATGTGTTTCTATAGCCTATGTGTATATGGGTCGTTGGATATGTTTATTGATGAAGCATGGCGATGGGGGTGAAGAGCGGTAAATTGTCATACTCTAAGGGATTGTCTTTGAATGAAGCTGTTAAAGAGGTGCGATGATTTTGTGTGTTCATGAACTTTTATTAAGGGTTGGATTCTTGCATCTATAATGAGTATGTGGCTTGTGTTTAGAGGTTTGTAGTGGTATGGTTAGTGTTGAGGTTTTGTCTTTTGATGTTTGGGGTACTCTGCTGGATACTGAGAAGATGTTTGGGTTGATTGTTGTAGAGCTTTTGAAGGTGTTGGATATGGGCTTTGGAGGGGGTCATAGAGGGTTTGTTGAGAGGGCTATTCTCAAGGTTTATGATAAGTGTAAGCAGAGGAGAAGGTTTGAAGAGGTAGATGGTTTTGATATTGTTGTTGAGTCTCAGAATCTTTTGGCGCAAGAGCTTGGTGTAACACGTGATGTTGTGCTGGATGCTGTTGAAAGGGCTTTTTTAGCTGCAGATCCTCAGAGTATTGCTTATGGCGATGCTGTTGCAACACTAGAGCTTTTGCACAAGCTTGGTTTTAGAATGGGTATTGTGGGAAACACTGTTTTCTGGAGTAGTAGGTATACGAGAGAGTTGCTAGATAGGCTCGGGGTTGCAAGACTGTTTGAGGCTATGCTGTTTTCTGATGCAACTAGGATTAACAAGCCGGATAGAAGAATTTTCTTCTTGTTTGCAAAGCACATGAATGTGCATCCAAGTAGAGTTGCTCATGTTGGTGATAGCGTGGTTGAGGATGTGGGGGGAGCTCTCTCAGCAGGTATGAAGGCTATTCACATAGATAGGAATAGAGGTGGAAAAAATAAGATTATTTTAAGAGAGCTTGGCCTAGCCATCATCTCTGAGCTTCCCCAAGTTATTGACGCTTTAGAAGAGCTTTAGCTCACTACTTCTTTGGTTTTAGATATATTTTGCCACCTATAATGGTATTGTTAGGTATAAGCACCCTAGTGCCATCAGATTTAACAATTGCTGTGAATAGTGTTGAAACATCCTCTACAACACCATCCTCACCAGCTATCGTAACAACATCATTAATTCTAAACGGCCTTGCTATCAACAGAAAGAGACCTGCTATAGCCTGTCCTAGCACCTGCTGAGACGCAAACCCTACAACCAGACCTAGAAAGCCTCCAAGGGCAACACCCGCAGCTCCACCTGCAACACCACCAGCTATCGCCGCAACCATAGCACCTATTCCAACTATTCTCACCACATTCCTAATGGCAGCAGCTGTTGGATGGTCATACCTAGCCCTCATAGTCCAATAGAAGAAGGTTGCAACACCATTAACAATTAAGTAGCCAAAAAGTAATGCGAGCAGTATCTGAGCATATACCTCATAATCTGCCACAGTAATTCCATAACCTGGTAATAGTGTTGACATAGAGTAGTGCACAACAGCTGAAACCAGCACATACAGAACTACGTATAGCACTATCCTAGCAACTGATACTGAAACCCTCCTAGCAATCTCACTAGGTGAAAGCTGTTGTGACTGTACAGACATACCTCACACCCATCCCTCCACATATATACACTACTAACTAAACCTCTTATAAATTTTATAGTCAAGACAAAGAAATAGTGCAGCAAGTTTGGAACTAGGAGATTTATAGATATAGCCCCAAATACATTATGGATAATATAAATCCTGCTAACCATACTCTATGGCGTCTGCAGATACCTGTAGTTCTGCTAGTGAGACTGCACCTCTATGTGGATTCACTCACACCCCATGGATGTCTGTTAAGTGCAACACCACAAGACTTTCATAAGGGTTTTTGTTGTTGTAATAGTGTGTTTATATGCACCAAACTTTTGTTAGTGAAAAACAAGGGGTTAGAATTTACATGCTGCAAAAATTGCTTTAAACCTGTAACAGCCTTGAAGCTCTTGTACTTAGGGAGGGGTTGAAGCATTATATCATTCAGCTCTCACTTTTTTTCTAGATGTTGTAGCTATTGTAAGAGCTGTGCCATGGCATGCACCACCCTGGATAAGACTAGAGAGATATTCAAGTAGGTTTTAGATGTATGGGGTTCAGCTCTTATATAGATTCATATTGTTTTATAGTCATAGCCTCATCTCTTTTTCCCCTCAATCGTTTCTCGAGTCTGTATATGCCTTGGGGGCATTCAGAACCACCCCGGGGACCCCACACCTTGGGTTATTGCCGCCCTTGGGGAGAGTCCTCTACGGCTCTTCACCCCCCACAGGGAATCTCATCAAGATGTTTAATAGTGTCAAACCTTATAAACCTGATGAAACTAGAAACAGTTGCGAAAGGCAATCTAGTGATGCTCAGAAGCTTCTTGAATTGAAGCAAGCTTCTATTCTCATTGCTGGCTTATTTTGACATATTTTATCAACATTTATATTTTGTGTACGGCTTTCACATTTGTTGTGAGTATGTGTTTTTCTTGAATTCTGCTTGGGACGAATGGTATGGCTTTGGCAAATAAGAATGTTGTGAGGCCTACTAGAGCGCTTTCGGGTGTGACGATAGTTGCTGTCATGACTAAGCCTTTTTCGTGTCCGCATGGAAAGTGTTTGTACTGTCCTGGTGGCCCTGAGTTTGGTACTCCTCAGAGCTATGTGGGTAATGAGCCTGCTTTGATGAGGGGTTTGTACACCGGTTTTGATCCTTATGAGCAGGTTAGGCTGAGGCTAAGGCAATACGTTTCCATGGGGCATAGGCCAAGCAAGGTGGAGATTGTTGTAATGGGGGGAACTTTTACTGCGCTTCCAAGGGATTATCAGCTCTGGTTCATAACAAATGTATTTGAAGCTGTTAGCAGGTTTCCGCTTGGAAAGCCAGAGACTTTGCCGAGTCTTTGGGATGCGCATGCCAGGAATGAGGTTGCCCCAATTAGGGTTGTTGGTTTGACTCTTGAGACTAGGCCTGACTGGGCTAGGGAGAGGGATGCTGACTGGATGTTGTACCTTGGAGCAACAAAGGTTGAGATAGGGGTGCAGAGTCTATATGATGATGTGTTGGCAAAGGTTAATAGGGGTCATACTGTAAAGGACTCTATAGAGGCTACGCGAATTCTTAAGGACTCGGGCTTCAAAGTTGTTTACCACATTATGCCAGGTCTCCCAGGCTCCGATATAGATAGAGATATACAGATGTGCAGAGAACTCTTTGAGAACCCTGACTTCAGACCCGATATGCTGAAGATCTACCCAACACTTGTTATTGAGGGTACAGGGCTCTACGAGCTGTGGAAAAAGGGTTTATACAAGCCCCTAACAGATGAGGATGCAGTGGAGCTTATTGTAGAGTGCTACAGATATATACCAAAGTGGGTTAGGGTTATGAGGATCCAGAGAGATGTGCCAGCACCAATAATAATCGCAGGACCTAGGAAAGCTAACCTAAGAGAGTTTGTTGAGAAGAGGGCTCTGGAAAAGGGCATTACAATAAATGAGATCAGGTTTAGAGAAGTTGGTAGGCAAGAGCTCTTCAGAGGAATAAAGCCGGAGAAGATTAATATAACGAAGGAGGTTTATGAGGCTAGCCAAGGAACAGAAGTGTTCTTAGCAGCAGAGGACACCCAAAACAGCGTACTTATAGGATTACTAAGACTAAGAATACCATCTGAAAAAGCACATAGAGCAGAGATAGACAGAGGAAGAACAGCAATTGTAAGAGAGCTCCACGTCTACGGAACACAAGTACCAATAGGAGAGCACGACGATGTTGCATGGCAGCATAGAGGGTGGGGAGCAAAACTACTCAAAACAGCTGAAGAAATAGCCAGGTATGAATTTAGTTGTACAAAAATCCTTGTATTATCAGGTATAGGAGCAAGAGAATACTATAGAAAACATGGCTATAGAAAACCTCCAAACTCCCCATATATGATGAAGGAATTCAAAGACTAAATCAATCTAAAACATCCTACCACAACCTCCATACTCTATACCACAAATCAAGAGACTCAAGAATAATTCTATTACCTTCAATTTCAGTTTATCTTTAGGTCACAATTTTCATTGCTTGGTGTTCTTGTCTAGGATCTCTACCTCACTTACACCTAGTTAACTATTGGTGTAGATCCATTGGTTTTCGATGAATTTAATGAAAACAGATCTTCTCATAACTCATTAAGTCATGGTGTAATTAACCTCATTACCTAAGCAATCAAAATTCTTTGGTAGTGTAGTAATACTTTTTCATAAATCTTAGTAGCTTCATTGTATTACTTTATCAATTCTTATAAATAGATTAACTTCTTTGATTCATGAGATTAGCCATGGATTAAGCTCGTTATAAAGCTGTTTAAAGTCATGGCAAGGATTATATATGAGAATGTATAGAAACTGCAGATTAGTTGGAGTCCTTAGCTCTAAGATATTCTTTCTCTGCTATCGGGGCTTTATTGCATATATATGTTGCAGCTTTTGTTTTCAGATATCCAGTAAAACCCATGCAGCATCCCATGAAGTTATGAACCATTCACCAACTCTCTTACCAATAAGCTCTACAGCTTCCTCAAGCTCTGCAATAGTCCATCTACCCCTCTCCTCAACAACGTCAAGAACTTCGCTAAGATTGTAACATATAGTTAAAGCCTTTACAACTTCTTCAGCAGCCTTATAAAGCTTCTCACTAGCTTGAACAGGATCTTTATCTACCAGAGCTTTTCCTTCTTCAAGAAATCTTAGAGCTAAATCAAGATGCTTCTCAACCGTGGCTGGGTCTGCATCAGCTGTATATACCTGTGAATAGCTGTAAATGCATTGGTCTAGCCGTGCAACATTTTCACTAAAGCTTATAACCATGATAAACACCTAGTGCTTTCAAAACCCCTGTGAACCCGCATTGATGAGGTTTTGGCAACCCCCTGGCTGCCCCCAAGGTGTGGGCAAGGGGCTGAAGCAGATGAGGGGCTCTTGGGTTATGTGAAGCCCTGATAGCCCTGCAGATGAGGGGATGAAAACCCAACCCAATGCAGGGAACCCCGGGGCAAGAAAAATATATCCACAACTAATTACAGCTAATTACAAGTAATCGCCTCGGGGAAACCCTCACTACCTAAGGATCTGTGAAACTCAGCACTATCTACAAACATTTTTAGACACAAACCATGGTTTATGTGTACCTCTCCTAATATCCTCATATACTTAAAATGATCATAAGGTTTGAAGTATTACTTAAATTGTCTGCAATAATGTTGATTGATGATTTCAAAACCCTCGGTATCTAAGGTGATTGGGCGTTTCAGAGTTAATGTTTAAAATCTAAGTTTATAAAATCTAAGTTTTTGAGCGTCTGGGGATAAAAGGTGGTTAGATCTTGAACAGAGATCGGGTTGCTATATACATGTTTATAGTTTTGATTATTCTTATTTCTTTAATACTCTATATAAGTATTGCGAATTTCTATTGGTATAGATTAGAAGGATCATCGATAACTACTTCTACAACATCTACGCTATACACCTATACCTCTACTACTGATATCGGTAACCAAGTTAATACTGATACATCTGCTGAAGGGTTTAAGCTTAGGGTTGTCTACGTTGTTCTACCTTTGAAGAATTTTACGAAACTTCATAACCTAGTTAAAGCTAGTGCTGTACTTGTTGCTCCATGCTATGTAGAGGGGGTGTTTGATCTACCTAGGGTTATCCCGAGGAAGTTTAAACCATCGTTATATCCATCACTTAGAGCTGTTCTACTTGAACCAGATATTGGTGATGGATATCTAGGAGAAGAAGACTATATAATAATTAACTTGCCGATACCTGAGAAACCTGGTCATAATATAACCAGTAGATGTGAATGGCATGAACTTGCATACAGAATGGGGTTTCTCTACAGATACCTAGTAACTCTTAAACCAGAGTTAAAGATATTCACAGATAGAGGTATTGAGGTTCTCAATACCTCTATAACAATAGCCATATACTATACATATAGCAAACCATTCATAGACTCTGGTATACCATTCGATGTACAGCAAACATTATCTATAGGGGATGCTGTTGGATTGGAAAGACCTTCAGAACCATTAACTATGAAAATAGAGTACAACTCTATAGAAGAGATAGAGAATAAATCTATAGAAGCATGGAGAAAAGCTGAAAAAGCTTCAGAAACATGGAATAACTGGCTTAACGAACTTCACAAAAAATTAGAGGAACTAGAACTCGATAAATACATAGCTATCCTCAATGGATAGACAGCGACTATAATCTTTATCTATAAAGTTTCTTTAATCCGTTTGCCCCTAGATGTTCATTCTCATTTGTTTATGTTTATTTGTTGCATCTAGAGGGCTTCCACCTCGCCCACACCTCACTGTAATTGGTGTGGGTTCATGGGTGGCTGTCGAGCCAAGCGGAACGGGGCTCCCACCCACCACTAACCCACCTGGGCTTGGAGCAGAATTCCCATCACCTAGGCAGGCTCTAAACAGTAGCAATAGATAGAGCCGGAGCTTATAAACTCAACTCTTAAACATCAGCTACGAAACAGCTCCAAAAGTCTTTATGAGATTAATCGTTATCTGTAGTAGAAATCTTCTTTGTTTCCATAGCCAAACAGTTGCTAGTAGCATCCCTCTAGGCTTTGAAACTCTATTGACTTCTATGAAGAATTTCTGTACAAGTTCTTTTGATAAGTGGTGGACAAGGGCTATAGCCACTACAGCGTTTATGGAGTCACTCCTAATCGGCATACTTGTTGCATCTCCAACTACAACATCTCCCCACGTATTTCTCTTCCTCAAGGTTTCCTTAACTGTATATGCCATTTGCTTCGATATATCTAGGCATGCAACATAACCTCTATTTTTGAAGCAACTTTAACACTATTTATACAGGGTTCTGAGCTCGCATCTGCTACAGTCTTTCCCTTCACAATTTTTGCTATGGGCCATGACTTTGCTCTCCAGGATCTGTATCCTAGGGCAACCATATTGTAGGGGAGTATGGTATCTATGTAGTTTCTGTAGCTGTTCTCAGGGATTCTATGTATCATCAGGCTTCCCAGTCCTCATCATGACTCAGTGCATGAAGGGATCATCATGTCTCTGCTAATAGTGTTGTGCTACCTTAGAATATTTGTTTTCTTCAGCACTATCACTCTGTTTTTCATGCTTCTGTAAAACAGGTTAAGGGGTTGCGAACCATATTTGCATTATTTGTGTAAATGTGTTGCTTAAAGATTCTCCTAGTTTTCTTAGAGGATTGGGGGTTCTGCGTGGCTGAGTTGAGAACTGTTTGCCCTTTTTGCGGCTTTGGATGCGCTATTTACATAGATAAGGAAACTGGTGCTATTTCTGGTGGTAGCTGTGTAAAGGGGTTTTCTCTAAAAAACTTCATGAAGGAGGGCAGGATTTTTACACCACTTGCAAGAGTTGGTAGGCGTCTTTCTGAGGCTTCTTGGACTACTGTTATTCTCTCAATAGCTTCTGAGCTGAAGAAGATTGTGAAAGTCTATGGAGGTGATTCTATAGCTTTCCTAGGATGCTCTAAGTGCACTAATGAAGAGAACTACCTCTTGCAAAAACTTGCTAGACTTATTGGCAGCAATAACATAGATAATTCCGTTAGGTTGTGTCACGCATCCAGTTTTAAGGTTTTGTCAGATAGACTGGGGTTCGGTGCTCAGACAAATCCCTTTGATGATCTGCTGCATTCCAGAGCTATACTCATTCTAGGCTACAACCCTGTTGTATCACACCCACCACTAGCTTCAATACTTCTACAGGCGAGGAATAAAGGAGCTGAGCTCATAGTTGTTGACATTAGGGAGAGCGAAACTGCGAAGATGGCTAACACTTTTGTGAGGCTCTGGAGCCCTGGACTAGATTACATGTTTCTCAACTGTTTAGCGAAAGCTGTTGTGCTGCAGGGACTCCACAACAGGGAATTTGTTGAAAAGAGGACAGAAGGTTTTGAGGAGTTTTTGAATAGCTTAGAACACTACACCCCAAGTACATGTGAAGAAGTTCTGAAGATACCGTGGAGCACTGTGATTAGAGTTGCAGAGAGCTTTGCTTCAGCAGGCTGCGGCTCTATTCTATGGGGCATGGGAGTAACACAGCATATACAATCCGTTGAGGCTGTAGAAGCGATTGTAAATCTTGCTTTGCTCTTAGGCTACGTTGGTAAGAGGGGGTGTGGTCTATATCCAGTTAGGGGACAAAACAACGTGCAGGGTGCATGTGATATGGGTGCTCTCCCAGACTATCTACCTGGCTACGAAAGAGTTGAGGATAGTGAAGCTAGAAAGAGGTTAGAGGTCTTGTGGAACTCCAGCGAGCTTCCAGAGAAACCAGGGCTTACAGCTATTGAGATACTTGAGGCTGCGAGCAGAGGTAAAATAAGGGCTCTCTTTATAATTGGTGAAAATCCTCTGCGAAGCCATCCAAATGAAGAATTTGTAAGAAAAGCACTTAGAAACACTGAGCTTGTTGTTATAAGCGATGCAAGGTTTAGTGAAACATCTAGCTATGCTGATTTTCTAATAGCAGTTGCTACATGGGCTGAGAAGGAAGGTTCCTACACAAACTCTGAGAGAAAGGTTAGATGGTCCTTTAAAGTCTTTGACCCTCCAGGAAAGGCTGTGCCTGACTGGCTATTCCTAACCCTGCTCGGAAATGCCATTGGGTTAAAAGGTTGGAGGAGATACGATTCACCAGATGATATATTGAGAGAGGTGAATGCTACTGTAGCAATATACAGAGGCATTACACCAGAAAGGCTGAAGAATTCTGAGAAGGGCTTGACATGGCCCTGCTATGATGTGTGTGGCGATGATGTTCTGTATACTGAAGGGTTTGCAACTGCATCTGGAAGAGCGCGATTTAGCAAAGTAAGCAAGCCTGTGGATAATAGATTTAAAGGCTTTAGACTTGTAACCTATAGATTGGGAGAATGCTACAATACGGTATTGTGTCTAGGCAATGGGGCTGATAGCGGGGCATTCCCTGCTTTAATAAATAAGCTTGACGCTGCGGAGCTGGGTATAGCAGATGGCGATGAAATTCTTGTGACCACGCCTTGTGGTAAGATGGTGTTTAGTGCTAGGGTTGCAGAGGATATTTCGAGGGGCATCATAGCTATTCCTTGGCACAGTGGGGTAAACAGAATTGCGTGTGAGGTACCCCTAAACGATGCAAAAATGCCTCCGCTAAAGAGTGTAGAGGTGCTGGGCATAGAGTTGCTAAGAAAATGCTCAAAATCACCACAATTACAGCTTCTTTGAAACATCTTCTCAGAGTTTATTACCCTTCTTAGCACTACTCTTTTAGAGATGTGTTATGGAGTGTGACTTTGAAGAATTGCTTGAGAAGCTGAGAACGTATGTGCGTTTGGATCAGAATAAAGTGCCTAGATTCTCTGAGTTAGTAGGTGTTGAGCTTTTTGAGAAGTTTAGGCTGTGTGTTGTTAGAAGTGTGGCTGGCAATGAACTGGAGATTGCTTATAAGTGGATTTCTGAAACCAAGAGAGCTCTAGACAATGCTTTGAAAACGCTTAGCATCTCTAGCTATACGCTGCCAAAGGAGCTTTCCTCATTTATTTCCGATCCCCTGCAGCACCTTAAGAAGAAGGTTTTTAACTACTCCTATGACCTGCTGAGAGGCAGTATAAGCTTTGAGGAGTTTTATGAAAAGGTGCTTAGAGCTGTAACCACTTCGCTAAGGGCAAATCTGAGGGGGTGCTACCAGCTCTGGGCACTTACAACAATGATGAAGCTCTTCGGTGAAATGGGTTATGTGATAGCTTATCCAGAGAGCAGATACCTAAACTTTGATAGGAGTGGAAAGCAGAAACTTGGTGTAATACCGCCAAATTTCGTATTGCTGAGCATAGGTAGAGGATACCTAAGCTTCTTTCATGAGGCTCCCAGACCACTAGGCTGGGAAGATACAGGTGATTTGCAGAAGGTGTGGAGTCTTTACACAGCGCTAAGACCTGATCTAATGGTTTACAGCGGCAGGGTTATGGATATAGTGGATCTGTCGAGTAGTCCACCCATAAAAAGGCCTGATGTTATTATAGAGTTTAAAGAGTTGGAGGATTGGTGGAAGAGGGTTAGGGATCTAAAAGGCTTTCTCAGAAGGCCCCTTACAGCAGAGGAGTGGAGGTCTAAGTGGATAAATGGACTTTTTGAGGGTTTGGCGGAGGCTATGGGTGTGAAGAGAGTTGATGTTGAGAAGAGGGTTGAGGAAGGCGCATCAATGAGAGTAAAAGAGTATCAGCTAGTTCTTCTCTATAAGGCTACCTACAAGCCGAGAAAAATATTACTTGTTTCAAGGAAGGAAACGCCCCCAGAGGTCAAGAAGAGCCTTATAGAATCAGGCATAGATGTTCTTGATAGGGTTGAATTTAGTGAGGAAAGGCTTAGGGAAGCTGTGAATCAGCTAAGTGAAATAGCCTCCTTCAACTCTTCTGAAACTGTTGTAATAGAGGTGCCTAGGAGTGTTGCCATAGAGCTAGAGGCTATTAGGATGAGACTAAAGCTCAATAGCCTTGGGGAGGTTATAGGATCTCTCGTCAGATTCCTGCATGATAGTGGTGCAAAGCCTTGGTTCACATCATCAGAGTGAGTAATGAGGAGAATGAGAAGTTCTTCAAAGAGCTCGATATGCTAGCGGATATAGTAGCATATGACCACATCTCAGGCTTCTGGGTGTATAGGTTAAATCCTGCGAAGGTCTCTGCTTATGGGCTGGATAAAGCAGTTGAGTTTCTAGGCAATGGACTTAAGTCTCCACCACCCCCAAGAACACTGCACCTCCTCAAAAAAATTGCTGCAGAGCCTATTCACATATTTATAGAGCTTGATGGAGGAGTGTTGATCATCTATCCACAGAAAAATAGCATGATAGTTCCTCTAATAAATGATGGCTTCATCACCTACGACATTCATCTCAAAGCCTATGTAGCAAAAGCCAAAGATCTGTACACTATTTTGAAGCATGCTGAGGAGCTTGGACTCAAGGTTAGGCTGGGCTTCAACATAAACTATAGAGCATCTTTTAAAACCTCTCTTGCTACATCCCTTGACAGTTGCTTGGAAAGCGCTTACAATTTATGGAAAGAGGCTGGTTACAGAGGAGTTATTGTGCATCCAGTTCCAGAGAGAAGAAGACTTGTAGCACTCAAAGCAATTCACGAACTTGGCGTTAAAACTGCCATTCTAGTGCCATCAGTGGATCACCTCAGGAACTGGTATAGTGATTTAGTGAAAGTGCTCAAAATCCCTGAAACCCTTGTGGGAATCTATGGCGCGGGGGTTAGAAGGTTAGGTGAAGTAACAGTAATGACCTACGATATGGCAGCAAATGTTCTTCCAAGGTTTTCATCATTCTTTGGCTTTATTGTGGCTGATGAATGCGAAATTGCGGTGACGGAGACCTATAGGGAGGTTTTAGAGGGTGCTACGGCTCCCTATAGACTTGGACTAACATCTCGACGTTATGCCGATAATAATCTTCATGAGCTGTACCCAGAGCTTATAGGGGCCGTGGTTTTTAGTGTTAATCTTGCTGAGCTTTTTGATAGAGGTTGTGCGCCAAGGTACAGGGTTTTGAGGGTATATGCAAGGCTTTCTAATGAGGAGTATGAGGAGTGGAGGAAACTTATGAAAAGCTATGCAGAGTTCTGCAGAAGTGCTTTGCCCAGAGTGGAGGAGCCTAGAAAGAGGCTTAGAGCAGTTTTAGAGTTGGCAGCTAGAGATGCTGGGGCTAGGGAGGCCATAAGGGCTAGGCTCAAGGCGCGTGAAATAGTGCTTGCTTTTGAGAAAAAGATTAGAGTTGTTGCAAAGCTCCTCAACATATTTAGTGATGATTCTATAGTGGTTTTCTCTAAGTACGAGGATTTTGTGCGGGAGCTTTCAAGAAAACTCATAGTACCTGCAATTCTGCCTGAGATAGCTGATGATGAGAGGAGGGTATATATGAACATGTTTAACCGTGGTGTAATAAGGATTTTGGCAACGAGTGTATTGCTTGACGAATATATTGAAGCACCACAACCCAATCTTGCGATAGTTGTAAGTGGCGTTTCTTCTGATAAAAAGTATATCGATAGGATTGTACGTACACTTATGCCCAAGAAGAGAGAGGCTCTCTTAATAGAGGTGCTAACAGCAAAGCCGCATGCTGTGAAAAACTCTTTTACTAATTTAGAAAAGCCTCAGGGGGGTGCTGCAATATAAAGTTTGATTTGTCAGAAGTGCTCATAACCAAGACCCGAGGTGTTTATGCTCCAAGGTATTTAGATGCTGAGAGGGATAAGGATCTGGTAGAGACAATAATATCGTTTTACAGAGGTGTTGAAGGAAAGACTATAGGTGAAGTTGACTGGAAGGAGCTTGTGATTAGTATTGGAAATGAGAGACTTGCAAAGCTACTGAGGCTTGTAATGGAGAGCAGGTTCTATGTGGCTGTGAACATCGTTCCCCCAGGCGTGAACCCAAAGATTATGAGAATAAAGCTGTTTAGAGTAGTGAATAGAGTGCACAAGGGATTTGCACCACCAGAGAAGAGGTTTAGAGTTACTCAAACCCTTAGAAGATACTTAAAGGCTGAGGGTATTCTACTAGATCCTGATGCAATTCTCTGGAGTACTTACAGAGACATGGCCTTTTTGAAGAAGGTTGAAGAGCCTAGTGTTAGGAAGGTTATTGAAGAATATAACATCAGGGTATTCAACTCAATACTCTCTAACAGTACATCCATACACTTAACTCTGAATAAGGAGTGTAGCTCAGCAGAGTTGCTTACAATGCTTGGAAGAGGTCTTAAGTATTATGGGGGGATATATGATATTAGAAAAGCTAATAATAGCTACAGGATTAACATTGATGGCCCTAGGCTTCTCCTGAATAAGCCTTCTGATGAGTTTGGGCTGAGCCTATCCCATGTAATGCTAACTATTCTCCCGAGGCTGTATAGCTGTAGAGAGAATTGGTATGTGGATGCACTTATAGGTACAAAGTTCTTTAACATGTATCTAAGGCTTTTCTCTAATGATTTAAAGCCCTTACTACCTATAGAAAGAGTAAATGCACCAACACCAATTTTTGATACTCGTGCTGATACCTATGTCTATAGAAGGCTGCGGGTACTTAAACTAAATGTTTCAAGAGCTACTCAACCCGTTGAAGTTGGGGACATCGTTTACATTCCAGATTTAAAGGTGGAGAAATCAGGCAAAACAATTTACATAGAGGTGGTGAACTACTGGAACAAAGAGTATGGCGCTAGAAAAGCTGCAAAGCTTCGTGAAGTGCACCAAGTAATTAGAAACCTTATAGTGATAGCTGATGAGAGGATGAAACCATTTCTTCAAGGACTTCCAATGCCGGTGGCATACTATATAATGGATCTCTACGAGCCCTGGGGGCCCTTGACAGAAGTTGTTGACTATGTGGAGAAGTTGGTGGAGGAGGTATAGGTTAGAACTTATAGTGTGTAAGATAATGTCTTTAAAAAAGTATCAATAGTATTGAATTGGACCAAGATAACAAATGTGCCTTATAGCATCAATACCTTATGCACTATCTACCGCATTAATAAAGCAAATAACTGCTGTTAAGCAATGATAATATTTGAAGGTGTGTATTAATGGTCAGAGGTTTTGTAAATGCCAGAGTATATCAATCCTTTGCCCCCTTGCGCATGGCTGAAGCCTTTGTTGTTGCTGGCGGAAGGATAATTTATATAGGGGACACTGATACTGTTGAGAATATTGTTAGGATTCTTGGAGGAGAAATTATCGATCTTCATAGAGGAGTTGTTCTATCAGGTTTTATAGATGCTCATATGCATCTGCTTAGCCTTGGTATTCAGCTGAAGTCTCTTGATTTAAGGGGTGTTGCAAGCATTGAGGATTTGAAGAGAATTCTAAAGGATTTTGCCTCAAGATCTAGAATGAAGTGGATTGTTGGCAGGGGCTGGGATCAGGAGCTGTTCAAGGAGAAGAGATTTCCTACGAGGTGGGATCTTGATGAGGTTATTAGCGATAGACCTGTTTATATAAGCAGGGTTTGTGGACATGTAGCTGTTGTAAATACCGCGGCTATGAAGATGCTTGGTTTTGAAAATATTCGAGATTCAAATATTTTAAGAGATGGGAGAGGTGTTGCAACAGGCTTGATTAGGGAGGGCATGGTCTCTGTTGCGTGGCAGAAAATACTGAGTGATATGCCTAGTGAGGATTTGGCTAAAAGTGTTTTAGATGCTTTGAAGTATGTGGCTTCACAAGGTGTTACAACTATTGATGTTGCTGGCTGTGATTTGAGAGAGCTTACAATAATACTCAACTTATGGAGCATGGGCTTGTTACCACTTAGAGTCAGGATCCACATATATACAGAGGTGTTTAAGATGCTTAGAGAAGCTGGTGTTAGACCTCCATTTGGAGATGAGCATCTTAAGATTATAGGGGTGAAACTCGTTGTTGATGGCTCTCTTGGTGCTAGAACTGCATGGTTATCAAAACACTATTCAGATGACCCTCAGAATATGGGTGTATGTATAACCCCGCCAGAGGTTCTTGAGGCCATTGCTTTAGATGCGGATTCTATAGGGCTTCAACTGGCAGCTCATGCTATAGGTGATAGGGCTCTTGATGTTGTCTTGCTTGTTTACTCAAAGCTCTCTCTAAAGAGGCATAGAGTTGAGCATGCATCTCTTGTGAGAGATGATCAGCTTGCTGTGTTAGAGAAGCTAAAACCCGTACTAGTTGTTCAACCACATTTTGTGATAAGCGATTGGTGGGTATTGAACAGGGTCTCTATTGAGAGATCGAGGTGGGTCTACAGATTTAAGGACTTCATTGATAGAGGGATTCCTGTGGCTTTTTCAACAGACTCTCCTGTGGAGTCTTTGAATCCTTGGGAGACGGTATACGCAGCTGTCACTAGGGGGAGGTATGAGGAGGTACCACTCTATAGCTACACTAAGGATCAAGCCATACCTGTTAACATGGCTCTGCACATGTATACCTATGGCTCTGCATATGCCCTCAATGAGGAGGACGATCTTGGATCACTTGAGGTTGGTAAGTTAGCAGACTTTATTGTTGTTGACAGAGACCCTCTTTCAGTAGATCCAAGGGAGTTGAGAAGCATAAGGGTTTTAGAGACTTATGTCAGTGGAAAGAGGGTTTGGCCCTAACCCTTATCCAACCTCCTTATGGATGGCGGTATGAGACCCCCTCTTGCAACAAATTGCTTTACATTGTATTTCGGCACAGGAATTACAACAGTTGTTCCCAATAATCCGCCAAAGTCGATCACATCCCCCGGCTTAGCGCCAGGTACAGGAATAATTCTTACACCCAATGCCTTGTCAAGCGCTATTGCAACCGCCATTACATCTAGCATCATTGCAGCTATTATCTCAGGTGGGGTATCACCTGGTATTGCCACCATGTCTACACCTGTATTGCATACTGCCATCATAGCCTCTAACCTGTCTATCGTTATAGCACCCCTCATCGCAGCCTGGGTCATGCCCCAATCTTCACTGACGGGTATGAAAGCTCCGCTAAGTCCACCTATGCTAGAGGTTGCCATTGCACCACCTTTCTTCACAGCGTCAACAAGCATGTAGAGTGCTGCTATGCTTCCAGGCGCTCCCGCTATCTCAAGACCCATTGCCTCTAGTATCCTTGCTACGCTGTCCCCTATCTTTGGTGATGGTGCTAGTGAAAGGTCCACTATACCAAATTCAACACCTATTTCTCTAGCCACCTCTCTACCTATGAGCTCGCCAAGCCTTGTTATTTTGAATGCCGCTCTCTTCACATAATCGTGCAGAGTTCTCATATCTGTCCTCTCACCAAGTCTCTTAATAACAGTCTCTATAACCCCAGGACCACTAACAGCAACATTTATTACAGCATCTGGCTCTCCCAAGCCATGATAGGCTCCAGGTATGAATGGGTTGTCCTCTGGGGCATTAGCCATTGCTGTGAATCTTGTGCAGCCTATGCCCTTCGGGGTTTTCTGTGCTAATTCCAAAACTTTTTCCGCTACCTTATTCACTGCATCAACGTTTATGCCTGTGTATGTAGAGGCTAGATTAACCATGCCTGCAACAGTCTGGGTCTCAGCCAATGCTTGTGGAATTGAGTCTATGATAACTCTATCTCCAGGTGTAGAGCCCTTGTGAACAAATGCTGCATAGCCCCCCACATAATCCACATTGTTATTATGTGCAGCTCTATCTACGGATTTAGCTATCTCTAGACCAGCTTCAAAAGCCTTGTCAAGGCTTTGAGTAGCCAGCGGCTCTAGCACTAGTGAAAATGGGGTTAAAGCTATTCTCTTAGTAACTATTTTAACGCCATACTTATTCATCACCTTATTAGAAGCCCTAACCAGTTTCTGTGCATAGCTACTCACCTTACTCTCAACACACTCTATAATCTCTGAAACACATCGAGATATACATTCCTGAATACTTATGCCTAGCGTCACAGATCTTATGTCAAGATCCTGAAACAAAAGCATTTCAATAACTTCTCTAATTTCTTCAGGAGCAAATATTCTGGGCAAACGCTACACCCTTTGCATAGCTCTAAACACTGCTATATGATTTACACTAACCTCTACCCCCAGCTCTCTACTCTTCGAAATGAGCTCCTCTCTCAACCTCGGCAAATCAATGTTTCCTGTTGAGAGATCTACAATCATAATCATGCTAAAAATACCTCTTACAACAGTCTGCGCAATATCAACTATATTCACATTATGTCTAGCCAAAACCTGGGTAATTCCAGCAACAATACCAGGTCTATCAGCTCCAATAACAGTTATCACAACTAAACTCTCTTCAGCATTTCCATTAACATTAGAGTACATGCTACTAAACCTCTGTTGAACTAATTAAACAAACGTATATAAAACCTTATTTTTCAACATAATATACAAATACAACTTGATGATGAGCTCAGGCGACTCTGAAACATGATGAAGTCAGCCTTGGCTGACTATGCTATAAAATTATTGAAAAATCGATAACTCTGACCTCCTCCCGCCCTGAAGGACGAGGGCTCTCTTTAGGGGTTCACTGGTTCCCCACATCTATTCGGGTTTACATCTGTCATCTGAGGGGCATTCAGGGGTAAACTACTTCAAGGCATTATATAGTCTATATACATTGATTTATTAATGTGTTCCGATTTTCAAGAATCTGATATAAATATTTTTAAATCAATAAAAGCTTTTTAATTCAGTTTATTTTGTGGTAAAGTCCTGTAGATCTATGTGGTGAATGGATATGCCCGAAAAGAAGTTACCTACAGAAAATAGCAGTTTGCTAACTGGTACCAGAACAAGGAGCACAGATATAGCGCCACTTAGTGGGCTCTGCTCACTATGTGTGTATAGCTGTCCAATACTTTGTGACGTTGGCAAATCTGCTTTTAGAGGTAGAGAGGTTCTATATCCGGAGCCAGAAGAGTTTGGGCTTAGCACGGCTGCTGCAAATAAGGACTTTGGCTTGGACTGGTCAGATGTGCAGCTAATGCCCAGATTGTCAGAGGTGTTTGGTGTTGAACCAGTGCCTGAGAAAATGATTTTTGAAAATGTTGATGTGTCTACTAGGTTTGGTGGTGTGGAGCTCAAGTTACCCGTATTTATAGCTGCCTTAGGCTCTACGGATGTTGCTAAGAGGAACTGGGAGGGGTTGGCTTATGGAGCTGCCTTAGCTGGTACGGCAATAGTTGTAGGGGAAAACGTTTGTGGAATGGATAAGGAGGCGGTATTCGTAAATGGGCAGGTCACGTACTCTAAAGATCTCGAGTTCAGGGTTAAGACATATAGAGAGTTTTGGGATGGTAAGCATGGAGATATAGGTGTGCAGAATAATGTTGAAGACGAGATGTTTGGTGTTGATATCTATGCCGCCTCTAAGCTCGAGGTTAATATAATAGAGAAGAAGTTTGGACAGGGAGCAAAGTCTATTGGTGGCGAGGTTAGGGTAAGGGATTTGGAGAGAGCTATTGAGCTGAAGAAGAGGGGGTACATAGTCATACCTGATCCAGAGGATAAAAATGTGCAGGAGGCATTCAAAATGGGTGTGATAAAGAGCTTTGAAAGGCATAGTAGAATTGGCAAGCCCGATCCACAACACTTCCTAGAGAGGATAGATAAACTGAGGTCAATGGGTGTTAAGAGAATTTGGATAAAGACTGGAACCTACAGGCCCATCGATATAGCATTTGTAATGAAACTTGCGTCAGAAGCTAAGGCAGATGGAGTAACCTTTGATGGTGCTGGAGGAGGTACTGGAATGTCCCCTGTTCCAATGATGAATGAAAGTGGTGTGCCAACACTATATATGGAGGCATGGATCTTGAAGGCATGCAATATGTTAAGGAAAAGAGGTATGCATGTACCAGACATAGCAATGGCTGGAGGTTTCTCTACAGAGCATCAAATAGTCAAGGCTATTGCGCTGAGTAACTTTGGTGAAGAGCCCTATGTAAAGGCTGTGGCATTAGCTAGAACACCCATACTAGCTGTAATGAAGTCTAAGTACTTCTTAGAACTCGCAGAGAAAGGTGCCTTGCCGCCAGACTTTGCAAAAAGGTATGGCACTAAACCAGAGCAATTCTTCATAACAGCTCCAGAACTTGTAGTTAGATATGGTGTGGAGAAATTTGAGAAGCTACTGAAGTCAGGAGCCGTAGGTCTATACACATACTTTGTAAGGATTGCAACAGGCATTAAGATATTGATGGCTGGGCAGAGGAAGTATAAGCTATGGCTACTTGATAGATCAGATGTTGCTGCTCTTACAGAGAGAGCTGCTAGAGTGCTTGGTATACCTACAATAGATGAAGTGGATAAGGATGCCTTTGAAGCGTTAATCTCCAAGTAGCATTTTTAATGTTTTTCTCAACACTCTTTATAATGCACCTAGTTAGCTAAGCTTCAACAGTTTTGCATCAATATTGCCACTTATGCACATGGCTAAAGCTAGCGCCATCTGCATAGATTCATGGGTTCTGCTAACCCAGCACCCTGTGTTTATAGATCTCCAGAAAGATGAAAAATATGCTTTGTGGCTATGCCCGTATATTACCCAGTCCTCACTATTTACACCTAGTATTCTTCTCAGCACTCCTCCTATAAACGGCTTTAGAAGGAGTTTCTGCGAGATGGTTTCTAGGAAGTGTGCTAGGATCCCGTTGCGAGAGGCATGATCTCCGTGAGTAATGTATATACAGCTAAAGCACCCCTCAATGCATAGTCTGAGTATGGGTGAGGCTATGGCAACTCTTTTTCTATCTTCCTCTAGAGATATGAGTATTGGTTGTGGTGCAATATCATGATTGGATGTTGAGGGAGTGTAAAACACATTTTTGGCATAAAGAGAGAATATCTTTAACAGTTTTAGCATTTTCTCGCTTACCAACATCTTTTCGTCAATGAGATCCCCTGCTATAACAAGGGTAGTGGGCTTTACAGCTTTCAGCAATGCTAAGAAGTATTTGTAAGAACTTCTACTACTACCTACATGCAAATCTGAGACTATAACTATAGGTAAATCACTTTTCCTCAGTGTAACTTGATATACAGTGGGCTTTTTCTTGCTGAGAAGCCAAGGAAAGTTATAGAATGTATATGCAAAGAGTGCAAGTGTATAAAGTGCTGTGGCTAAGATTATCAACATGTATTGTGGATGCATTGTGTAGAACACCCTACAACTTCTTTATATAATCTGCATACTCCTTTAGCACCCTCCCAACATGCTCTAAAAGAGCCTTGGTTCTTAGAATGCTTGCAATTCTTGTAGTTATTGGTAAATCTATTTTTGCTCCAGCTGCCTGCATATGCCCACCTCCGCCAAGGGCTAGTGCTAAGTCTCTTACATTGACCCCTCTACTCCTCAAACTAATCTTACCACTTCTATCAGCAACTGCAACTATTTCTGCCTTCACTAAGCTCATGACCCTTGTAGCTAGGATGCTGTTCTCCACTTTTTCACTTTTTTCAACAACTGCAATCCTTATCCCATTCACATCAAACACTTCTACTTGCATAGGTCTGCTAAGCTCCTCAACTTCCTCAGTAAATCTATTAGCGACCTTTTCCTCAAACTCCTTTGTCCATATGGTGCCTCCTGATAGTGTATTGTATACATAGAGCCTCCACTCATCATCATCTCTTCTTCTCACAAGTCTCATGAAGAAGGGGGACATTGGGTGTTCAAATCTCCATAAATCAGCACTGCAAACACCATCAACAAGATCTGTGACGAACTTTCTATTTATAGAGCTTATAGAGGGCTTCACATACCTTGCTACAACACCAGTTGCACAAGTGGATCTATCTATATAAAGTGTTGCACCAGCTTTACTCAGTCTTTCAACCCATTCATCATCCCATACATGGTGATCAAACCAAGTTATACTTCCTCCTCTCTCTCGTAGAAGTTCTGCTACCCCTATCACAAAGTCTATGGTATCAGTATTTGGAGAAAGATCAAATACAATCACCTTTCTCGGTCTCTTCTTATGCACCTTATACATCACCTTCTTCAGATTATAAGGCTCTGCAAAAACAATATTACCACTCTCTTTAGTAAGATATGTATAAAGCGCGGCTGCAGCAACACCATCTATATCGGTATGTGTAACGATGCAACTCATAGATAAACACCAATGCTACAGAAACCTCTTATGCATATATAAAAAACCTAGCCCACCACTATATGCATTAACATTGCTTTATGTACTATGCTTAGAGGTGTACTCGGCATGGTTCAGAATTTCTCACTCCTAATAATTTCTCGAGTCTCTATCTTAATAACACTACTAAGCTTTATTAATGTATCTGGGTGTAGGTACATATGTCTACAACTCAAATAGTATATGTTGTTGCAAAGACTTTGCCTGAAGCTTGGGAGAGGAGCCTTGTAGTTCTTAGAGAGACAGGTGTTATTATTGATACAGAATATAACGAGAAATCTATTGATGCTCCTGCTGTAATCATTGTTGAAGAACCCTTTGCAGAGCCTAGGATTCATCTCAAAGGCATTGTTGCAGGGTCTCTCAAGGGGCTTCTTGACTACGTTGATGAAGTTGTTAAAGGGATTCATGATTATCTAGTGGAGAAGGTTGGTTATACGTATCATGAGAGATTGTTCTCTTACCGGTTGCCAGACAACACTGTAGTAAATCAGATTGTTAGAGTTGTGGAGAAGCTGAGGAAAGTTCCTTACACAAGAAGGGCTCAAGCAATTACATGGCAGCCTTGGAAGGATTTAGAAACTGAGCACCCGCCCTGCCTCCAAAGGATGTGGTTTAGAGTAGTTAATGGAAAGCTTGTTATGCATACCCATATGAGGAGTAATGACGCTTTGAAGGCAGCATACATGAACATGTATGCATTTACAGAACTACAAAAGTATGTTGCTCAGCAGCTAGGCGTAGAAGTTGGCAGATATATACACATAGCAGATTCTTATCATGTTTATGAAAGGGACTGGAAGTGGTTCAAAACCTTTGTAGAGCATATCGAGAGTGGCGAATCGAAAAAGAGATGGAGAACAACAGAAGAGTACATGAAGATGGTACAAGCAACAGAGAGAAAGACCCAATCTATTTAAAGACTTGCAAGGCGATAAAGCTACGCATTTCTTGCAACCGAAAGCCTTGTTTTTCAATGGAGGTGAATGAAAAGTTTATGATTTCTTTGTTTTGATTGCTCTTGGTGATGAGCGTTGAATTCTCTGAGCTATTGGCGATGATCAACAGTTTATTCATAGCTCCGAGTACAATGGATAGGGGTAATGGGCTGGAGACCCAGTTGAGGCTAAATCCCAAATGGAGTAAATGCATCTCTAAACCTCCCTACTCTTGCAGGAATATTTACCCTTCAGAACTAGGAGGAGGTTAGACATAAACCTATCAAAGCACAGCATTATTCCCTGTCATCTAAAACTATTTCCTATCCATAGTGAAGCACTAGGGCTTTTTAGCTGCATCACTTATTGACAGCCATGAATTTTATGATAGCTTGTTTGAAAGAAACTTAAAAACCCTTCTACTCTCATTATACAGCAATATGGCTCTTAATTATAGTGGTTGTATGATATGAGCGTTGAAGTATTTTCATTAGGAGAGATATTGGTGGATATAATACCTGTTGAGCCAGGATCCTATGTTGATGGTAAGCTCTTTGAAATTCACTTTGGTGGTGCTCCTGCAAATGTAGCTATAGGCATTGCTAGGTTAGGTCATAGAGCAGGTTTTATAGGGGCTGTGGGTAATGATCCATTTGGGGAAATGTTGAGATCTTTTCTTGAGATGGAGGGTGTTGATACAAAAGGGGTTGTAGTTAAGAAGGCTAGAACAACATTGGCCTTTGTAATACTTCAAAAGGGTGGTGAACGAGACTTCTTTTTCTATAGACTTCCATGGACTGAGACAGCTGATACCATGCTTAAGCCAGAGGATATTGATTTAAGTCTTGTATCGAAGGCTAAAGTGTTACACATTTCTGGTGTTGCAACAGCGTTTCCACCTCTATCAGAGGCTGTATACATTGCTATGAGGCATGCATTTGATAACAGACTTCATGTGTCTTTTGATCCGAATTACAGAGGTGATATATGGGGCTCGGGTAGAAGGGCTTTAGAGGCTATGGATAGGTTCTTAAAGGTAACAACATTGCTTACAATGGGTTTAGATGAGGTTGTGAACATGTTTGGATCCGAAGATTATAGGGCTGTGGCTGAGAATGTTATGGAAATGTATAGGAATATTCAGCATGTTGCAATTAGATTGGGGAAGAGGGGAGCCTATGTTAAGTCTAGGGAAAAAGAGGTGTATGTACCAGCCTTTGAGATCAATGCTGTGGACACCACTGGAGCAGGGGATGCATGGACAGCTGCTTTCATAGTGTTTTACTTCCTGGAAAAGAAAGACCTTGAAACAGCTGTTAGACTTAGTAACGCTTTTGCAGCTCTAAAGTGTTTAAGAAGGGGTGCTGTAACAGGTATTCCCAGAAGGAGGGAACTTGAGGAATTCACTAAGAATATTAGATGAGACTAGGGCAGGATTAGGGGCATTACAGAGGCTATGAGAATCCATACTGGTGCAGGCATGCTTAGCGCCATAGGTGCTGTCAATACTTTTGCAGGGCCGTAACATAGTGTGGCATAAGCTGCTACAGCTTCTCCAAGTACTAAGGAGATTATGGGCTCCCAGCACCTCTTCCGCTGTTTCTTAAATAATGCAACAAGGGTTATTGGTGCCAATGGCAATAGATAGGCTGAGGAAGCCACGGAGAGCTCAACAACATAACCAACTTTGGCAATAGCAAACATCACTGCAATTATTAGCATGACTATTGTGACACTATTTGATATAGCTATAGAGATTCTCTCTTTAGGGCTGGCAACAACCTTTTCATAGAATTCTCTAGATATGGCACTTGCAACAGAGAGTACAATGGAGTCTGCAGTCGAAATTGCAGCAGCTATGATAGATGTGAAAACGATGGCCGCTAGAATTGCATGAGCCTTTGATAAGACAAATGGTGCTACAGCATCTCTATTACTAGCAAATTGCTGTACCATGCCTAGACCACTTATATATGCCCTGTAGCCAAGGCCGAGCATGACGCAGATAAGTGTGTATGTAAAGCCATATATTGAGAAATACTTTGTCATTCTCCTAAAGGCTTTCTCATCCCTAGGTATGTAAAGTCTCTGCACAACTTGTGGATTTGTTAAGGCAAAGAACAGCCATGGCAGGGTCATACCGATGAAAATCTGCGGGCTCCATGTAAATGTTAAAAGGTTTTGCCCTTTTGTTAGATATTCTACAAACTTTGTATAGTTGATGCCATTTGATGGTAGGAGGAATAGATATAGCCATAGAATGGCGGCTAAAGAGCTTACCAACACCCATATTCCCTGATAGGCGTCTGTTGATGCAACACTCCAAAGACCCGCTACAATAGTCCACAGAGCTGTTGCAAATGCTGCGAAGATAACACCCACTTCAAAACCTATGCCAAGAGAGGCAAATATTTCGCCTATGCCCTTTAGCTGAGCTGAGGTGTATGGTACAAGGGCAAAGAGGTATAGTACTGCAATAACAACTCCAAGAACCTTTGAGCTGTAGAGCTCTGTGAGCATATCTGTTGGGCTAATCCATCTCCTTTCCCTAGCCCTCCGCCACATAAACACACCAACAGTAGATAGCAATAGTAGTGTAGAGGCTAGGTAAGCAAGTTCAAAGCCTAGTGCAGTTATACCGGTGGCAAAGGTTAACCCAGCTAATCCTATCATCATAAATGCGCTGTAAGTTGTAGCAGCATAGGTCATGGCTGAGAGGAACCCGCCAACCCTGTACCCACCAACAAAGAACTCTCTAGAGCCAGCTCCCAGAAATCTCCTACTGTAAACAGCTATTATACTGCCACCCACGAAAAACAGTACAAGTATAGCTATGAACTCTACAATCACTTATCAACACCCATCAACATCTTGTCAAGAACCTTAAGTCCTATAGCTATTGAAATAATTGTAAGAATGCACCAGTAGATTGCTAATAAGAAGCTATGCAAGGATGTTAGTTCATCTGAAAATGGTTTATACATGGGGGCAAAGAATAGACTTATTGAAGCTAAGTAGAGTAGTACATATTTAGCACCACGTTGCAATGTTTTCACCATAAAACGTTTGTTCAAAGAAAAACCAGAATACAAAACCTTAAAAGCTTTCTTGAACATTGATAATACCATAAATTTATATAAATTTAATTGTGGCTAAAATCAGTACTGGAACGCTACATCACTCTATCAGCTTGGGCAAAAGCTCTTCATCTAAACGTTTTTCACGCTTTTCAGCATCCTTAAAACTTTTTCTTCAAACCTCTTCTTTTCTATAATGTACCTCTCATGCGTTCCCTCACCAATGACTATACCTCCTAATGATGCAATAACCCTAAAAACAAGTACCCTACCTTTCTGCTCTAAAAGTTCCACCCTTACCCCTACCTTCGTCCCATATGGTGCAGGATTTTTGTGTCTAATATTAACACCTATTCCAACAGTTATAAAACCTTCTGGTAAGAGCTTTTCAACACACTTTGATGCCGTAACCTCCATGAACATTATCATGTAAGGTGTTGCCAAAACATCTACAGCACCAGTCGCAACACTACTGGCAAGGTACTCTCTCTGAACAACATACTCATCATTACATGAAATACCAACTGGTAGATTTATGTACGGTTCTTCTCCGGCCATCTTCAAATCCCAATGCAAGTTTACCTGCAATCTGCTATAGCTTAAAAGACTTCTGCTTCATAAAATATTCGATATGAGTATTACTCTAAGTTAACCCCCTCCCCACTTCAAAAGTGAAGACCTTACTGCTGACGAATTGTTACAAAGCTTCATATTGCAGACTAATCCCTAGAAACATGCAATACAATGTTTTGTAAAGCAATGAAGCTACCTCACTTAGC
>JAPWTX010000012.1 GCA_028275825.1 Ignisphaera sp.
CCCCCTCCCCACTTCAAAAGTGAAGACCTTACTGCTGACGAATTGTTACAAAGCTTCATATTGCAGACTAATCCCTAGAAACATGCAATACAATGTTTTGTAAAGCAATGAAGCTACCTCACTTAGCGAGATATTTAAGGCATTTCAAGCTTTTAGGGGCAGTAAAGTTCATTAGTTTTATGATTATTTATTGCTGAGCATGGGGTAGTGAGTAAGGGGTTATTAAAGCCCGGATTGTTTCGAAAGTGTTAAATGATGGTTAAGCTTACAATCTTTTTACTTATCATTGCTGAGTGCTGATGAGAACTGTGCCTCTGGCAAATCTGTGGGACAGCTTCCAAGGGCTGTTTCGTGGCTAATGTTTAGGAGCTAGGTTTATAATCCCTGACCCTGCTCATTATTACAGCTGTTGATGAGGGGCAGTGCCCCAATAAATTGGTTTAGCAGCTCTTGAGGGATGTGTGCTGTTCACCCCAATGCCCTGTGAACCCGCTCCGGAGGTGGCTGTGCTGTCAATGAGGGGGTGGGTGAGGAGAAAGTCCCTAGATGCAATGAATGGATATAAGCAGATGAGAATGAGCATCTGGGGACAAACGATTTGTGCAACCTTTAGGCAAAGCTCTGAAAACATAAAATGATGAGTATGACCATCCAGGGGCAAGCGGTTTTATAGCAACTAATAGGTGTTATACAGGTTTTGAAATAATGTATGAAGGTAGTCTGAGGTTTTGCACGAATTCTTGTTTGAATAGGGGGTGTGCTGCTAGTTCTATGTAATTTATTTTCTTTGCTAGTTCTTCAAATCTCTTTCTGATTTCCACTGATTTTAGAGCCATTTTTGCACCGCTGATAGCAGTGTTGCCGACGAAGGTGTATTTTCTTTGGCTTGTTTTTGGCAGCAACCCTACTTCCATTGCGTTTTCAATGTTTATGTATGTGCCGAAAGAGCCTGCTATATAGATTTTTTCAATATTTTCAACGCTGAGGTTTGTGTGTCTTAGAAGCACATTTATTCCAGTTGCAACAGCTGCTTTTGCTAAGATGAATTCATTTATGTCTCTCCCATCGATAGCTATATCCTTGTTTATACCTGTTTCACTAGCCCACACTATCACAAACTTCTTTCTCCCATTTTCTACTGTGAGTCTCTTGGATTCCACACCTTCTCTGAACCTCCCCCTAAAATCAATTATCCCCAACTTATAGAGATTAGTTACAATGTCAATGAGTGCCGAACCACATATCCCCACAGGTTTCGAACCTCCAATAACAGTATATCTCACGCTGTAATCTCCTAGGGACTTGTCAAAGTATATAAATACCTGATCTATAGCTCCAACTACAGCTCTCATCCCAAAGGATATAGAGGCTCCTTCAAAAGCAGGTCCTGCTGGTGTTGAGCATGCAAGAATTTCCTTGCCTGTGTTCAATATGATTTCGCTATTTGTACCAATATCTATTAGCATGCAAGGCTCTTTACATTCATCGAGTCCAACTGCCACAGCATCTGCAAGTGCATCTGAACCTACATAACCTGCTACAACTGGCAATGCATATACAACACCTCTTTCATTAATCTCTATCCCCAGCTCCTTAGCATATGCATATACACCCCTTCTAACAGCTGGTACATATGGCGACAACCCTAGATAGCTAGGATTTATACCAAGGAAGAGATGATGCATAGCTGTATTTCCTGCTACTACAACTTCATACACATCCCTCTTATCCACACCACTCCTAGAAGTCGTCCTCTCTATAAGAATGTTTATAGCTTTTACAACAAGTTGCTGTAACTTAGCTAAGTTTTCAGAACTCTTCATAGCATATGTTATCCTAGAGATTATATCTGCTCCAAAACTAGCTTGAGGATTCTGCATAGACTCAACAGCTACTGTTTCCCCTGTACTCAAATCCACAAGGTGTAACACTATCTTCGATGTTCCAATATCTACAGCGACGCCATAGAGTCTTTTCCTCGTGTCGCCTGCCTCAACATCGAGAAGCTTGTTGTTCCAGAAAACTAGAGTTGTAGACCAGTCACCACCTCTAAGCACATCTGGAATTTTTTTAACTATATACAAATCGGTATCAACACCATCAACATCTACATAACTAGAAACCCCTTCTAACAACCTCTCTAGATCAGCCCTAACATCCTCTAGAGAAGCAGGTTTAGCAAGAGCAAAAAACTTTCTTATAGCAGGCTTTAGAACAACCTCTCTTTCAAAACCTATATCAGCAGATTTATATTTCTGCAAAAGGCTTTCAAAAGGAATCCAAACAGTATACTCTCCAGTAACAACCTTAACCTGGCAAGCTAGCCTCACTCCTTTATCAATATCATCTACACTCAAAAACCTCTTCTCAGCTTCTGTTAAAGGTGTAGTTACACCCCCCTCAACAATTATCTTGCATTTCCCACATTCGCCAATACCACCGCAATCAGATCTTATAGGAATTCCATTCTCTCTCAAAACATCGAGAAAAGTTTTGCCAGCATCAGCATTGATATACTTGCTAAAGTTTCTCAAAAATACCTTAGCCATGCTATTAGACAAGGTGCATAGCCACCCAAACAAAACCATTTTAATATCCTTTATGTGCTTAACTTTATAAATCTACCTTTCTTAATCTAAACACTAAGGTCTTGATATACAGATTTCTGATTCAAAATTGCAATACATAAATTTTCCATAAGCTATGTAAATAAATACATAAGTATTATACAAAGAGTTTTTTAAGGTTTGGAACAATGAATCATTATGGTGTAGGTGAATGGCTAGAGTAACTAGCTATGTGTTAGCAATAGTGTTATTGATTATAGGTATAGTGGTAGGGTACTACGCAGGTTATTATACAACACCTCAGAAAACAGTAACAATGACCACTACACTAACAGGAGTACCCTCAACTACTACAGTAACTGTAACCACTACTCTGCAGACCTCCCAACCCTCTACTCAAGTGTCGTATACTGTTCCTGAAAAGATTAAGGCTGCATGGATTTATGTAGGTCCTGTCGGTGATTTTGGCTGGAGCTATATGCATGATGTTGGTAGAAGAGTTGTTGCAGGGCTTTTTAAGGATTGGCTAGAGACAACATATGTTGAACAGGTTAGTGCTGACCAATCACCTGCTGTAATGGATGACCTGGTTCGTAAGGGATACACAGTTATCTTTACTACGAGCTTTGACTTCATGGATCAGACCTATGACAAGGCTCATCAATATCCAAACATCATGTTCTTCCACTGCTCTGGATACAAGAGAGCTCCAAACATGGGCACTTACTTTGCTGATCTCTATCAAGTGTACTACCTCAATGGGTTAATGGCTGGTGCACTTACAAAAACTGGTAAAATAGGTTATGTAGCAGCACACACTATTCCCGAGGTTATCAGGCATATAAATGCATATGCTATTGGTGCAAAGGAGGTTGGAGAGCAGCTAGGCAAGAACATAACAGTCTACGTTATAGAGATTGGTGAGTGGTTCAACCCTGATAAGGCTAGGGCTGCAGCTGATACACTTGTAAAGCAGTTCAATGTTGATGTGCTTGCCTTTACAGAGGATTCCGCAGCTACAGTTGAGTATGCTGAGAACTTATATAAGCAGGGTAAGGAGGTATATGTTTTCAGTCACTACAGCCCGATGTATGAGTGGGGACCAGATGTAGTAATTAGTGGGCAGCTAGTGAGATGGGAGGTTATATACACCGATATCCTAGCCAAGGTCAAGGCAGGTATATACAGACCAGGCAATCTAGAAAATGTTGATTACTGGTATCTACTCAATTCCGGAGCTGTTGATCTCGGGGCATATGTGTATCCAAATGGTAGTATAATGCATATAAACCCCAAGTTCATACCTATACTCAAAAGCATTAAGGTTAAGGATGTTTTGACTGGAGAGGAGCTAACAGTATATGACCTTGTGATGAGAAGATATCAGCAAATGAAGGAAGCACCACTACTACAACCACTGCAAGGACAGGCTATAACACATTTACTAGAGTCTATAGAAAATATATCAACGGGCGCTAGCCACGTACCTACAGTATTAATAGCACCAAGTTTTGAACCGTTTACAGGACCTCTAAAAGGCTATTGTCTCCCAGGAATGCATTACTCAAGGTTCTGCACAGGGAAACCTGACAATGCTGAAGTAGATATACCTGCTGGAGAGAGACTTACACATGATGATCTATGGAATATGGACTTCTTCGTATCCTGGGTAGCTTTCCAGGGAAGAATATAATGTTCTCTAAAAGTAGAATATTTTTTATTGATATATCTTCATAGGTAATTCACATGATGATGCGCAAACCTTTCATCGAGGTTGTTGAAATTTATAAAAAGTTTGGAGATGTTATTGCGCTCAATGGTGTTAGCCTAGAGATATACCCTGGAGAAATCCTAGCTGTTCTAGGTGAGAATGGCTCTGGAAAATCCACGCTAGCTAAAATACTCTATGGACTTTATTTTCCAGATAAAGGCTATATTAAAGTAGATGATGTTGTAACAGTTTTTTCATCGCCAGCAGAGGCAAAGAATAGAGGCATATTTCTAGTAAGTCAAAGACCTCAACTAGTAGACGATATGTCTGTTCTTGAAAATGTAGCACTCTTTCTCAACACATCCCCATCGAGAGATTTGAAGAAAAAGCTTGAAGTGACATTACGTGATCTGGGAATGGCTATAGATGTTGATAGAGGTGTTTATACTCTTAGTTATACTGAAAAGCAATTCATAGACCTTGTAAAAGCCTTAATAACCCAACCCAGATTGCTTATTGTAGATGAAGCTGCAACATATCTTCCTCGAGAGCTCAAACTAAAGTTCCTCGATATAATTAAAAAATTCGCTGCTAGGGGAGGTTCTGTTATGTACATAACTCACAAGATATTGGAAGCAATCGAGATGGGAGACAGGTTTATTGTCCTTAGAAAAGGGGATGTTGTTGGAGTATTTGAGAAAGGTGTTGATGTAACAACAATTAGACGTGCGATGTTTGGTTCTGAAGAATATTTGACAACATTTAAGAGATCCCCAAAGAAGATTACACATGAATCCTTTGCACTATCTGTAGAAAACCTAATAGTTTTTGATGAACATGGAAAGCCTTCGGTAAACGATGTTTCTCTCAATGTAAGGTCTGGAGAGCTCATATCTATTGTAGGCATTGCTGGCAATGGCCAGAAGGAGCTAGGAGAAGCTATAGCTGGTTTAAGAAAGGCTGCCAGGGGCAGGATAATGCTCAACGACAATGAAATAACGCATGCACCAGCAAGTGAAAGAATTAAAAAGGGTCTTATCTACGTACCTGAAGATCCATTCAGAGAAGGTGTGGCAATGGGGCTTACAGTTGCTGAAAATGTGAAGCTATTTTCACAGTCTAAAGTATCTAGAGAACTCCTAGATGCTCTGATAAAGAAGCTTGATGTAAATCCAAGCAATCCTTTCATAAATGTTGCTAAGCTTTCTGGAGGCAATATACAGAAAGTTTCTCTAGCAAGGCTTTTACTAACAACGCCAAAAGTTGTAGTGGCATATAGCCCAACGAGAATGCTTGACGAAAGGTCAAAAACTTTGACCCTAAGTATCTTGCAAAGGTTAGCGGAATCTGGTTCAGCTGTTCTTCTTCTATCTGAAGATATAGAAGAGGTTCTTCACATTTCCACAAGATTAGGGGTTATGGTTAGCGGCAAAATTGTGAGATTTTTTGAGACCCCCGATCTAGAGAGTTGTAGAGAGGATATAGAGAAGGTCATGGTTCATGCCTAAGGTAGCTATTGTTAAGAGAGAGCTATCGAAAATCGCAACAGCGTTAGCAAAGGTGCTGGTAATTCTTCTAGGGCTACTACTTGCTGCAACTCTAACCTCTATTGCTACTGGAAATACGCTAAAGCTTATCTCTATAACGCTTTTCCAAAGCTTCACAAACCTCAACGTCTTTGTTTACATATCAACACTACTACCAACTGCAGTAGGACTTTCTCTAGCGTTTAGTGCAAATGCTTGGAACCTTGGTGCAGAAGGGCAACTTGTTTTTGGTGCAATAGGGGCTACCTTCATAGCTCTTTTCACCCCCCTCGGAAGACAGGAAATTATAGCACCAATAGCAGCACTAATCTTTGCATCTTTCCTCGGCGCGCTATGGGCATTGCCTGCAGCACTTCTAAAAATGTTTCGAGGTATTAATGAAGCTCTTACAACACTTCTAATGAACTTTATAGCGTATTATGTAGCAAACTACTTGGTTAAAGGGCCTTGGAGGGGTAGAACGGTTTATGGGTATCCAACAACGGATATGATACCCATAGAATCGAGGATACCTACTGCCCCAGGCTATAGCTTTTCATGGTATGTAGTAGTGGCATGCATAGCAATAGCTGTACTACTATACCTGTTTCTATATAGGACTAGGGTGGGCATAGCATTGAGAGCCCTTGGTTCAAGTATTCATTTTGTTGAGCTCTCTGGCTTATCGAGTAAAAAACTTTTCCTTATAGCGTTTCTAATCTCAGGGGCCTTAGCAGGCTTTGCAGGGGGTGTGAAGATATTGGTTTATCATAAGAAGCTTGTAGAAGGACCTATTGTTGGGGGTGGTTATGGTTTTACATCAATCATGGTGTCTTGGCTTGGCGGACTAAATCCCCTGTTTGTAATCCCAGCATCGTACTACACAGCAGCGCTATACATCCTAAGCTTTGGTCTACAAATTGGTAGCGCAGCAGTTGGTGATGCTCTCTCAAGCACTATTGTTGGATTCCTCCTCGCTCTTATACTACTTGCTGACTTCTTAACTAGGTATAGAATTGTTATCAGATTTAGGTGAGTTTCATGCTAGTAGAAGTAGTGAAAATTATTTCGGATCCATTGGTGGTAGCCCTAGTTCTATGGGTCTTGGGAGATATATTTGTTGAGAGGAGTGGTGTTATTAACCTAGCTCTAGATGGAATTATCACAGCAGCTATTGCAACAGCTTTTGTCTCTACGCAAAACTTTGGGTATCTCATAAGCCTTTTAATCACAGTCACAATAACATTAGCCTTTGCATCACTCTTCATGATATTCATAAACATACTTCACGCATACCATGTATTAACAGGGCTTGCACTAAATATACTATTCTATGGCTTAAGCGCCTTGATAGGATTGAGATTTCAACAATCGCCATCAATAACAACACTCAATCTAAATTCACTAACACTTGCTTCAATAAGCATCCTCACAGTAGCTCTTACATGGCTCATTTTATACAAGACATCTATAGGTACAGCTATAAGGGCATGTGGATTTAATCCTAGAGCAGCTGAGCACTCAGGTGTCAAGGTTTGGAGAATAAGGTTTTTGGCTAGCGTTATTGGCTATATCGCTGTGGGTATAGGGAGCTATATATATGCAACTGTGTATAGAGGTGGGTGGTCTCAGTACACTGGAAGAGGTTACGGCTTTCTTGCCATAACCCTAGCCATGGCCTCTACCTGGCACCCTCTACTATCATACCCTATAACCCTGGCCTTCGGCTACCTCTATACATCAATATACTCTCTTCAGCTACTCTATGGAATTCCTCCAGACGTCATTAACGCTATTCCCTACATAGCATCCATAACCATAGTTACAATAGTGTACAGCACACCCCTACATAAAAAGCTTGCAACACCTCGAGCATTAGGTGAAGTGTATTTTAGGGAAGAAAGAGCTGCCTAGAACAGCTACAACTCTGTATCAAGTCTTTAGATGGATGTCTTATGCCATTTATAGATTTAGAGAGAATTGCACTAGTAAGTAAGGTAATTAAGAGCCTTAACCTAGGTTCTTCAAGATTTAACGTATTTGACCCTAGATACTACCCACCACCTGAAGATCCTCTTAAAAAGGTTGCTCTATACTTTTTCGTAATGGTTGCTATGGACCATAGACTAAGTAGGCCTGGTAAGCCATATGAGGCCACTGTAGATGGTGAGAAGGCTAGAGGTGCAGATCTTCTATATAGACTTGGTATGAAGATGTATAGAGAGAAACCGGAGTTTTTTGACTCCACAAACCTAGCAAAGGTAACTACAGACGATGTTATTGCATGGCTTCACATAGATGAAGCAAGGGTTCCTGACCCTCAGCTTAGAGCTCTATTGCTAAGGGATCTAGGACAAAAACTTCTTTCACTATATAGTGGAGATGTACTTGCATTAATTCATCACTCCAAAGGCTATCTTAGATCCTTAGAAGGATATGGCCTCCTAGACTTGCTCAAGATATTTAAAGCATATCAGGATCCTGTTGAAAAGAAATCTTTTCTCTTAGTCAAATTCCTGGTTTACAGAGGGGTATTTAGACCGAGAGATGTAGAAAATCTACATGTAGCTGTTGATAATCATCTGACGAGGGTTGCTCTAAGGCTTGGCATAATTAGGCTTGAAGAAATGCTCTTTAAGAAGGTCTTGAATGAAATAGAGCTTCTACATGATGAAGACATCTTAATACGAATCTCTGTAAGAGAAGGCTTTAAGGCTATGTCTAAGGAAAGTGATGTCGATGTGTTTTTATTGGATGACTTCTTCTGGCTTTTTGGAAGAAGTATTTGTATGCAGAGAAATCCCAAGTGCTTTTCATGTCCATTTAGATGGGTGTGCAGAGCCTATGAAGAGAATATATTCGTGAATGACCTTAATTACTACAATACTTGGTATTACTAACTACTACCCAGAACCCATTTAGAAGTCATTAAAGAACCTCGCTACTTACGATACACTATTTATTGCTAATTACTATCAGTTAGAATTGCTATACACAATGTGCTAAACCCGGAAAATGTAAGATGTTTTGAGATTGGTTGTTGAGAGCTGGATTTATGAGCTATTGAATCTATTTACTGTATTTACCTGGGTTTATGACAGCGTCGCAAGAGATGCTCAGATTTTGAAATTTATTCTCCTAACTTTTGAGAAGTTAATGAATTACTTCAGAAATCTCTCTTCGTGATGAGAAGATGGTTTCTAGTATCTATATTCCATTCCATATCTAGCTATTCTTCTCTCACATAGCAATCCTATCCAGCTGCTCACAACAATGAATATCGCTGTAAATAAGGGGGTTAGAGTCAGAAGCTGTGTTAAAGGCAAATTGTTAATACCGTATCCTGCTCTAAAAAGCTCTGCAACAATTGTTGCAGGATTTGCCAGAGCTATCCACGGGTTTGGGAATATCTTTGGCGGTACTACTGTGCCGAATGTTGTAAGTATTTGTATTATGTTAACCCAAACACCGCTTATGTTTGTAGAGGTCATAAGGTATCCTATAAGTGCCCCCATGAGCAGGTAAACTGGTATTGCTAAAAGAGTTGCTAGTGCTATGTATATAGGATTTTGGGGTAGTGCTGCGGTAATGCTGATTTTAAGATAAGCTGAGGCTATTGCTATGGAGAGAAAATAGCTTGCAAAGCCTGTGAAAATCACGTCAACAATGGAATTGCTGAGAAGATAATGAAATACATTTAGCCCACATTCTCTAAAGAGATCGGTGAGACCGTGATACACATTCCACCTCAGAAATTCTGTTGAAACCCACATAGCCGACATTGCTACAGCCATTGCATAAACACCTGGTGCAAGTGCGAGTAGAGCTTGTACTCCAAGTCCGCTGAAGAGCACTGTGGGAATGAACATTATTGAAAACCACAGAACTGAGCTAACAATTGACGCAACGTAGCTTGTTATATGCATTTTAGCCAGTTGAAACCCTATATAAATTAAGTGAGCTAATCTCCTCATATTCATCCTCTCCTCACCCTAATCTCAGCACTTTTTGACAAAAGTCCAGAGAAAGCTATGTATAGCGTTGTGAAAAATGCTAAGACTGCTCCAAAGGTTAGTAGTACTTGTGAAAACCCCTTTGAAGCAATCACGTAGAGCACTTTACATGTCTCTGGAACTGGTGTGGTTAGTGCAATGAGCCTGAGGGCTAAGGGAACGAGCTCTACAGGTATGTATATTCCTGTACCTGCTAAGATCGCAGGTGCTAAGATGTTTGCTATTGTCCACGGCCTTGACACACTAGTGTGAAACGTTAGGGGTATGGCAAAAATAGTTGCATAGAGGCCTAATACAACTGAAGTTAGCACTAGGATAGCCTCGACTATGAGAAATTCTGTAAATCCATCAATTCCATTTAAATACAGCAAGAGTGGAGCCATATATACTGTGGCAAGAGGTGTCATGAGTAATGGCCTTAGAATTGCATTGAGAGCTATGTATTTCACAAGACTTGTAGCCTCTAATATCATGGATCCCACCTCCATGAACCTAAACTCTGTGAATAAAGTCTGCATCACATCATTCACAGTCATTGCTACAACATTTATTATGCCTGTAAGTATGAGAGCAATGCTGTAAGCAGTTTTCAAATCCATTTCAACACCAAATAAAATGCTCATATTTTTGATAACAGCTGTGGGGCTACTTAGCGTTGCTGGAAGAAAAACAACCCCTAAGGAAAACGCTAGTGGGAGTATCCAGGAAACTACATAGTCAGGCAAAAATCTCTTGAACCAGGAGATCTCTCTATAGACAATGGCCTTAGCTATGTTCAGCACTATACCCACCACTAACTACAGCTATATAAGCATCTTCAAGTGTGGGTTCTTCAAACACAAAATCAATCATCCTAGCATTCACTAGTCGAAGTGCTTCTAAAACACTCTGTATAACCTCTTCTCTACCAGCCTTAGCATAGAATACTATTTTTGAAACCCCACCAAGTTCTTCAACAATCACATTACTTATTCTTACAGAATTTGAAATTCTATAGAGAAACTCTTTTGATGCTCCTTCAACCCTAATTACAACTCTATGAAGCAGCCCCAACCTTTGCTTCAAGTCTCGTGGAGTTCCTGAGGCAACTATCCTCCCACTATTTATTATAGAAATTGATGTTGCTATCTGCTCTATTTCAAACATGTTATGCCCTGTTATAAGTATTGTTCTACCCTCCTTCGCTAAGTCTCCTATGAGCCTCCTCACCATTTTTGCGCTCTCAACATCTAAACCAAGTGTGGGTTCATCTAGTAGAAGCACACTTGGATTTGTCAAAAGGGCTTTTGCAATTGAGAGCCTTGCCCTCATACCAAGGCTATAAGCATAGTAAGGCCTATTATGTGCTTCCATGCCCCAGAGGCCCACTAACTCCAAAACATCTTTTGCTCTCTTCCTAGCATCAGAATATGAGTAGCCCTTTAGCATGGCGTAGAACACCAAGTTTTCAAAACCTGTTAACGATGTGTAGAAACCTTTTGATACATCAAGCACCACACCTATTATCCTTCTCACTTCCTCAGCTTGTGAAACAACATCATAGCCTTCAACATAAGCTATGCCAGAATCTGGTAGAAGAAGCGTTGCCAGGATCTTAACGAGAGTAGTCTTTCCAGCACCATTAGGCCCTAGAAGAGCGTGTATTTCACCACTATTTGCAGAAAAACTCACCCCTCTAAGAGCCTCTACAACACGCTTCTTTCTAAACCCCTCTTTACTCACATAAGATTTTCTCACATCCTTCACAACAATACCTCTCATTGCGAACTCCTCTTGCAAAAGCATTTTTAATGCAGATTTATAGCATTCTTTATTTAGCAGTCAACAGTTAATATCTTGAAAAGCATAAACTTATAAATTATAAATGTGGTGCAAGATTATGTCACTAACCAAAGACTTTGTAAAAATTTCTGGCGAGTTGTTTGAATATTTGTTTCCAGAGGGTATTCCTAGAAACTCATTTATTATCATAGCTGGCAAAGGTGGTTCTGGTAAAAGTGTATTTTTAATAAGTATTGTGAAATCTCTACTAAATCGTGGAGAACCTGTACTCTACATGGCCTTAGATGATGATCCCAAGACAGTTATACAACAGATCTCAGCACTGAACTTCAATGTTGTTGACTATGTTAAGAAGGGTCTATTCTTTATAGTAGATGGTTATAGCTATAGAATTAGAGGTGAGCATAGGAAAATGCATGTCTCTGTAATTGCTGAGGTAGATCCTCAAAATATGCAACACACCATAAACACTGTAATCACAATACTAGATGAAAACAAGTTTATTGACAGAGGAGTTTTGGTAATAGACTCCTTAAATGAGTTTCTGAGTCACTACAAGCAGGAGGAGTTAGTTGAGTACGTAAAGGATATGAGGGCAAACATATCCAAAGCGAGGGGGGTTACAATACTTGCATCTCTACACACCTCCACACAAGTAGCTAAAGACATGCTTAACTACGTTGAGCATTGTGTAGATGGTGTGATAATTGCAAGACGTAGTAGTCTTGCAGAAACTCAGACCTCCTTCAAAATACTTATAAAAAGGATGAAAGGTGTAAGACATCAGCAAGGCTGGGTTCACTATGCATTAGATGAGTACAGGGAGCTAAAGATACTTCATAAGGTAACCAAATAAATATCATCAATCGCTAACTATATACTTACAGATATAAACTCGAAGAGATGCAGAGAGTCTGTGAACCACCTAAAGGGAGCTCCAGCCCTTTAGAGTGAAGAGGAAGTTAGTTCTTCTCTATATTAAAAAGTGAGATTTTCATCTATAGCTATTCTGATTTTGAGAATAAGTGAATTTTATAGAAACATGTATGTAAGCCACATAGCTATTGCTAATATCAATGTGATGATCCATCTCACTTTACTTACCCTAAACACCTTAAATCCATCGAGTGGGGGTATTGGGAGAATGTTGAAAAATGCTAGGAAAGCATTCACATATCCTATGACGTAAAAGTAGCTGGATATTCTCGGTATGTGTATTAGTGTTAGTGGTAAGCATATTAATGCTGCAGCAACATTTGTCATGGGACCTGCAATAGCTATGTCAGCTTCTAGTTGTGGTATGTATATAGGCATATAAATTTCTACAGCACCTGGAGCAACAAAGACAAAGCTACCCCTAGTTCCAATAGCAAGAAGTAAGGCTAGCAAGAGTCCAGGATACCATGCTCTGTAAATAGCGTAAACACCGTGTGATCTAGCAACCCATCTATGTGCAAGCTCATGAAGTAAGAAAGCTGTTATGGTTGCAAAGAGGTATGCTAGCATCATTTTTACATCTCCTCTAGCAATGTAGTTTATAGAGAAAGCTAAGAATACTACCATGGTTGAGACAAATAAATCAAATAGCTCTCTGAAATCCATTTAAGACACCCTATAGTAGTATCCATGCTTGAGACTTAATCACCACTTCTGAAACCACCCTTCTTAATTAGGTTCTCTCTAGTTATCTATAGATATTTTATCCGTTAAATGCCTTTTCATCATATCTCAGTTCCAGGGGTACTCTTCACAACATTTTCCTAGTAAAAGCTTTTATAGTAAAAATGCTAAAAATTGTTTTGGGTATAAATGTTGCCAACTCCCGAAGAAGCTTTAGATGCTCTTTGGCAGTCATTCATAGCATTGCTGCCAAACATTGTTGCTGCGATTATATGGGTAGCTCTAGGCATAATTATTGGTGTCATTGTTGGGAAAATTGTTAGTAAGGTTATAGATAAGTATGTTGAAAAGCCTCTCGCTAAAACAGATTTGGGTAAGAGTATACAGGCTTTGGGTATAGAGTTGTCGAGTCTTATCGGCGGCCTTGTAATGGCATTTATAATAGCACTATCACTTGTTGTTGCAATAGGTTATATTCCTCTTGGGGGTGATGGAGGTGCTATGATATACTCTGTAGTGTCTTACATACCCTATCTCATAGGGGGCATTGCGGTGCTCACCCTTGGCATAATTCTATCTATACTGCTCTCAAAGTATATAGGCTCTACTATATCACCAAGTTTAGGTGAGGGATATAAGCACTTGGTGCACTTCATAGAGAACCTGGTGTTGATAGGATTAATAGCTGTCATGCTTACAGTTGCATTTACTTTACTAAGGCTTCCCTCGGGAATGGTTTACCCGCTTCTTGTAGGAGTGGTTTCTATAGCTATGGGTGTGATAATAGTTGTGGAGACAACTAAAACTATAACGGAAAACAACCCTGACTTTGCTAAGGTTGCTCCATACCTGCAGTTCACAGTCATCCTGGCATTCATATTAGTGGGTTTAGCAGCTATATTCAGTAGCTATGGCTATGTAGGTGATGTCCTTAAAATGCTTTCACTAGGAATTGCAATAGCCTTTGCAATAGTCCTCATACCGGTGGCGTTCTATCTCGTCAAATCAACATTGATGGAGTTGAAAAGATGAAAAGCATTTTTACGTCTCACATTCTTAAATATTTTGGTGCAGATGTTGGAGGATTTACTTCTCTATGCACTTAATGTAGCAAGCGAGCTTGGGGCTGGCTATGCAGAGGCTCGATACCATAAAGTAGATTCGATGGGGTTTATGTCGAGAAATGGTGTTTTGATTTCTGCTTTTAGTGAGGTCTCTGAAGGTATTGGCATTAGGGTGCTTGTGGAGGGCAGTCTAGGTTTTGCTTCAACTAATATTATAGACAAGGAGAATATACGCAAAGTTGTGGAGATAGCTGTTTCCAGGGCCAGAGCCCATGCAAAGCTTTTGAAAAAAAGCATAGAGTTCTCTGAAGCTAGGTTAGGTAGGGCAAGATACATTGTGGTACCTGTTAAAGACTTCGCAAACCTGAGTTTAGAGGATAAGGTGTCTATCCATAGAGAATTTTGGGAGAGAGTGTCAAAGGGTAGTGTGAGAGAGGCAAAGATTCCTGTTACAACACTTTCATATAATGAGTGGACAGAAGAGAAAATAGTTATGAATACTGATGGTGCGTTCATCTCTAGTATCGTGCCCAGACTCTCAATACACTATAATATTGTGGTTCACCACCCCCAAAGAGGCTATGCTCAGAGGTTTGAATCTTTTGGTGCTACTGGTGGTCTTGAGTGGTTGGAGAGATGGAGACTAATAGAATCTGGCGAAGAAGAGGCAAAGACTCTTGAAAAAGTTCTTCTAGAGGGTGTAGAGCCTCCTAGAGATCCTGTGCCAGTTATAGTAGGGAGTGAGATAGTGGCTTTAATGGTTCATGAAAGCTGTGGGCATCCTAGTGAAGCTGATAGAATTCTTGGGAGAGAAGCTGCTCAAGCTGGTAAAAGCTTTATAAAGCCCAATATGCTGGGGCAGAGAATAGGAAATGAATATGCAACTGTAATAGATGATCCTACGATACCAGGTAGCTATGGCTTTTACCTCTATGATGATGAGGGTGTTGCCGCAAGGGCTAGGTATCTGTATAAGGAGGGTATTATAAATGAATTTCTGCATAACAGGGCTACGGCAGGGATCTTTGGTGTTGAAAGCAATGCTGCTGCAAGGGCCATGGATTACGCAAGCGAGCCTATAATAAGAATGGCTAACACTTACCTGAAGCCTGGGAATTACAGTTTTGAGGAGTTATTAGAGGGTATAAAGCTAGGGGTTTATATGAAGAGCTACATGGAGTGGAATATAGATGATGAGAGGTGGAGTCAGAGGTATGTAGGCTTAGAATCATACCTCATAGAAAATGGGGAGCTTACAAAACCTATTAGAAATCCTGTTCTCGAAATCACTACAAAAGCTTTTTATAGCAATATTGATGCTGTAGGAAAGGAGTTGAGATTCTATGCAGGTACTTGTGGAAAAGGTGAGCCTTCTCAAGGTGTGCCTGTATGGTTTGGAGGTCCGGATGTTAGGTTGAAAAGTATTAGGCTGGGGATCGCTCTATGAGTGATGTAAATCTGGATAACATATCTAGATTTGTAAATGAACTCATAAAGAAAGGTTTTGATGATGTTGCTGCAAAAGTTGAGGTAGTTGATAGTGTGATGACTAAAATAGCTAATAGTAGTGTAAGTATTGTTCAAAACTGGAAGAGGACTATAGTAGATCTTTATCTAGCTAAAAACAGAAGAATCTTTGTATTGCATTTTGAGCCTAAGAGTTTTAAAGATTTGCAGAAGCATGTTGACTCAGTAATCTCCTTAGCTGATAGAGTTACAGAATCACCTATCTATGCACCTCTGCCAGAGCCTAGCAAGGTTAGGTATGTTGAGGAAGTGATTGATAAGAGGGTTATAGAAGCGGCTAACAACATGAACAGTATTGCTGAGAGGGTTATAGAAGCGGCTCATAGAGAGAATATAGAGAGTGTTGCAGGGATGATGCAAGTGGGGTATAATGAGATCATTTTATCATCATCGAAAGGAGCTTTATTGGAGGAGAAGAAGACCTTTGTGCAAGGGTATCTGAGAGCTTTTGCACAACCTGATGGTAGTGGTCAGTGGTGCTACACCTCGACAACCCTTGACCTCAGCGGCTTGGAATCCATGGCCTTCACAGCTTCGCGCTATGCTGTAGACTCTAGAAATAGGTCTGAGATAGAGCCAGGGGTATACGATGTCATATTAAGTCCAATGGTATTTGCAAATCTTCTAGAGTACATAACTTCCATGGCTTCAGCAATGTCTGTGATCATGGGCTGGTCCATGTTTATGAAGAATAGGCCTGGGGATGTGGTGGCCTCACAACTGTTAACACTTCAAGATGAGCCTAGAAACACAGAGTTACCAAACTTCCGGAGCTTTGATGATGAGGGTGTGGAGACATGCAATAAGTTGGTGATAGAGGGAGGGGTGCTTAGAACACTGCTTCACAATACCAAGACTGCTAAGTATATGAACACAACCACCACTGCTAATGCTGGTTGGATAAATCCAGTGCCATGGAACATAGTTGTGAGACCGGGTTCAGCAACTCTAGATGAAATGGTTTCAGAGGTTAGAAGGGGTTTGTTTATAACAAACAACTGGTATACAAGACTTCAGAACTATGTTGAAGGAATGTTTTCTACAGTAGCCAGGGATGCTATATTCTATATAGAGAATGGTAAGATAGTTAAGCCTGTAACCAAAATCAGAATAGCCGATAAACTAGGAAACATCTTAAAAAATGTAGCTATAGTTGGAAGAGAGCTTTACAACATACAATGGTGGGAAGTGGGAATACCAATGAAAACCCCCTACATACTAGTAAAAAGTATAAACATATCAAAACACACCATATAATTCTTCAATATAGTGAAACCAGAGTAAATTTTTAACCACAATAGCAATCTAGATGTAGATAAGCTTTGATTTTATTGAGGAAACAAGGTTATTGTAGAATACAGGGTTAATTAAAGTGGTTTTCACGATTTTCGATATTTTTTGGAGAGAATATGATGAATGGTTTGAAAAACATAGAGATCTTTATTTAAGTGAGCTTAGAGCTATTGAATATGCTTCGAGAGGTGTTTCAAAGCCTTGGCTTGAGGTTGGTGTTGGTAGTGCAAGATTTGCTTATTCTCTTGGTGTTGAATTTGGTGTTGATCCTTCTCGTTCTTTACTTAAATTGGCTTTTTTGAGAAGTGTAGATGTTGTTGAAGCTGTTGGTGAGTACATACCTTTTGCTAGCAATGTTTTTGGCGGTGTTTTTATGATTGTAACTCTTTGTTTTCTCGATAATCCTGTGCAGGTTTTTAGAGAGGTTTACAGGGTTTTGAAGAGCGATGGGAGACTTGTTTTGGGGTTTATACCTCTTGATAGTGATTGGGGGAGGTTTTACAGGGATCTTAAGAAGAAAGGGCATAGATTCTATCAATATGCTAGTTTCTATACAGTAGAACAAGTTGTAGATTTATTAGAGCTAACCAGGTTTGAACCAGAACTATATGTATCAACGTTGATAAGGAGCAAACCTAGTGAGTTAGAAGTTTTTGAAGAACCTTATGAAGGTCTTAGGCAGAATGCAGGGTTTGTAGTTGTTAGAGCTCGTAAGAGAGCTTTGAGATAATTCCATAGTGTTTCTCTAAAAATTTTAAAACACTGCCTTTAAGATATGGAATGGTGTTTAGATTGGAGTTCAAGGTTAATGATGTTCATGTTCATTCATCTGGGAAGGAGAGAGCTGAAGATGTTGAGAATGTTCTTGATTCTAGTGATATTGAGAAGATAGTTCTTATTTCTTATCATCCGTATTTGTTGAGAGATGTTTGGACTCCTATTAGTGTTGAAGAGTTTAAGGAGTCTATAAAGCATTTAGCATGTCTTCAGAAAGCTTTGAGGGGTAGGGTGTATGGGTTTGTTTTTGTTGATCCTCGTATGGTTGGAGATGTTAAGGAGCTTGTTAAGCTTGTTGAATGGGCTTTAATTGATCAAGAGCTTGTCGGTGTTAAGATGATTCCAGCTGGTTGGTATCCATATGAAGAGAAACTCTATACTCTATACGAAAAACTTGAAGAGCTGAATACTCCAGTCCTTTTCCACTGTGGCATATCATGGGGTTTTCCAGATTCATCGAGATTTTGCAGACCTGTATACTTTGAAGCTCTTATGAAGTTCAAGAAGCTAAAGTTTATCTTAGCTCATCTATGCTGGCCTTGGATAGACGAAGCATTGGCTGTTGGAGGTAGATTTCTATACCCGGCTAAATACGGTTACCTATCATATAAACCACAGATACTATTCGATATATCTTCAGGAGCTCCATGGCTATGGAAGATAGATGCTCTAAGAAAAGCTATAGCATATCTAGGTGCAGAAATGCTTATATTTGGATCGGATTGCAGTAGTGCAGATAATGTTGAATGTTTTGAAGAAGCGATTAGAAGAGATTACACAATACTAAAGCAAATACTTGCAAGACCTGATAACGAGCTGAAAACAATATTCAAAGAGAACTTCGATCACTTTATAGAAAAGAAATAGTAATATATAACGCTCTATACTATGCAACACAATATTTTTCATTCTGGAGAGTGTGTCGCAATATTTTATATTTATTTCCTTACCTTAATACCGTAGAGAGTGAACTCTATGTTACTGGATTTACCTAGGTTGAAGAAGTGAAGAATGAGGTACGTATCTAGTACACACAAGGTTGGTGATAAACATCAGGATTTCTATAAAGTTCCTGCTAAAGGTGAAAATATTTTAGCTAAAATAGATGAACCGGATAACATAGTTAATCTCTGGATGACTATGGGTTCTAGATAAGTATATTCTTAGAAAAGTTATTCTAGAGATGTATTGGGATGAAGAACCAACGCCAAGCGTTATAACATCTGTTGGTAATTTCTTTGAATCTGTTGCTAATATGGGTGAATATGTACATCTAGGCCCTACTTCACCTATAGGTTTGGGTAGGTATATACATTTCTGGTCTCTACCAATTGGATGTACTAGTAGTGGTTACTACACCTTCTAAACAGTAGCAATAAATAGAACCAAAGCTTATAACTTAACTCTTAAACATTAGCTACGAAACAGCCCTCATCAAAATGTTTTTAGCATCTTGTAGAAAAACTTCTGCTTTTCAATCCATTCAATAGGTAATTTAACATCTTTCAATACATAACTACTAATAACAAGTAATCTACCTTCTACCTTAGAACATTAAATACTTTACTACAATTTAATTCAGAGACTACAATACTTCTAAAGTTTAGATTAACGTGCTCGCCATTTCTATCATTCAACTCCCTAGGTATCGATATTTAAAATTGCTATATGTTATGACCTAACTAATTGTTTTCTATTTTCATTAAATTTCTCAAATATTTTAAGCAAGAGAGTGTAAAGCAATTTATTCTAATGTTTTTCTTAAATTTTCAATAACATTCTACTGTAAAGTTTATTAGTTGCTTTAACTACAGAGGTATGTAGTTACTACAGAGGTGTGTAGTTATGCCTTTTTTCGATAGACCTGTTGAGAAACCTGAAGAACTTTTTGATAGAGAGAAAGAGTTTGAGAGTTTAAAGAGGGCTGTAGATAGGTATGCTATGACTATTGTTGTTGGTTTTAGGAGAGTTGGCAAGACTTCTCTTATTAAAGCAGCTACAATCGATATGCCTAGGATCTATGTCGATGTTAGAAAGTTTGAAGTTCTTCAATATATAACTTACGATATGTTTTTAGATGAGCTTAGAAAGAGTTTAAGTAATTTTCTATCTTTTGATAAGAGAATTGCTGAATACCTTAATGTTGTTAAAGGTTTAAAAGTCTTTGGTATTGAGGTTGAGCTTTCCCAGGGAAGGTCTAGACCTTTGTTTACATCTATACTTGAGTCTTTAGATAGATGGGCAAGGGATAGAGGTGTAAAACTTGTTTTTATTATAGATGAAGCTCAAGAGCTTATTAAGTTAAAGGGTTATAGCATTATACAAGCCATAGCTTATGCTTATGATAATTTAAGGAATATAACATTCTTATTTGCAGGATCTAAAATAGGTTTGCTATACAGATTTCTCAAAATCCACGACCCCTCATCACCTCTCTATGGAAGATATATAGAGAGAATAGAGCTCAAACCTCTAACAAGAGAAAAAGCTATTGAATTCCTTAGAAAAGGATTCGAAGAACATAGAATTAAAGTTGATGAAGTATTCTTAGAAACCGCAGTACAGAAGCTAGGAGGCATCATAGGGTGGTTATCTTATCTAGGATTAAAAACTCTGAATAGAGGAGAAACAAATCTTCGTATAATTGATGAAGTTGTTGAAGAAGCATCAAAAATAGTTATCAACGAATTCTGCAACTTTATAAACGCTATGGGTAGTAAACGCTACATAGAGATAGTAAGAGCGGTGAGTAGTGAAGGAGCTACATGGTCACAGATAAAAAGATATCTTGAGTTAAGACTAGGTGTAAAGATATATGATTCAGAACTCTCAAGATTATTAAAAAACCTTATAGATAATGGATACATAGAGAAAACCAATGAGTTATATACAATACCAGACCCTATACTAAAATATTCATCAAAATCAATTAAATGCTAACACTAACTCAACGTATAGTAACATACATTACAAACATCTATAGAAACTCAAAACAATAGCTAAAAGGATAATCATATTCATCAATTTGATTTGACGTCACTATTCTTCAATTCATTTCATCAATAATATTGGCGACATGGAATTAATTGAAAATGGGTTGCATTACCTATGCGAGGTCATTCAATGATTAGGATGTGCATTAGAAGTTAAACTAGCTGTAATTACACAACAACGGGGATGCGGGTTTGACAACAACATGAACCAGTTGAGATGTGGATAGCTTTAGCCCTTTAGAATAGGGAGAAGGTCAGCTTAAATAATCTATTTCTGGGAACTGCTTTAGAAGAGTGGTGAGGGGGCTCGGGGATACGGTGATGAGCCTGGGGTGGTTTAAAGACACTTGAAACACCCTAAGTGCATACTTTTAGTTAAATTATTCAGGGTAAATCATGTTAATCTCCTTATCTAAATAGAATCTCTTCAATAAGATATTTAAATACTTTGTCAGAATAACTTATTGTGAAGGTAAGGAACTATGATTAAGAGGCTTACACTTTTAGTGGTTCTAGTGCTACTCTTGACATTCTTTTTCAATAGCCCTGTCCGTGGCCAGGGAGTTGCTACATATGTATTCGGTTTTACTGTTCAACAGAGGGATCAGTACAATAGGTTTTACTATGCCGATGTAGATCTCTATATACAGATACCACAACTACTTATATTCAATGAGACCATAGATTTCATAGCCTCTATAGATCTGCTTAAAATCTATGGCTATAATCCTCAGGGCAAGGTGGTTTTATTCGTAAATCAAGGTGTGTTTATCTCTGTTACAAGAATACGTAACTTCACTATAAACTATATGTACAACAACTATGTGAATATAACTGAGGTCGTATTTAGAGAAAGTGAAACAGGGCTACCCATACTCTTTGTAAAGCCCTTCCAACCAATAGACTTAAATAAGGGTGTTGTTACAATGACCCCTGCACTTATAGGGTTCTACACATCCAATGTAATTCAGCTAATGGGTAACAGGAGCTCAGTAACAATATCTCTAGGCTCACCTGAGGTAATCATAACAAGTGTGATGGGCTCTACACCAGCATTTGTAACCAGATGCACACAATGTGTAAACACCATACATGTAGAGTACAGTGGTGCACCTACATGGAGACTACTATACATAGCACCCTACACAACCACAGCTACAACATATGTAACTAGAACTGTGACTACGCAACAAACCCTCGTGAGCTTTTCAACACTCTTAGCACTAATACCAACAACATACACCACAACTGCAACGCTCGTCTTAACTACTACAACATCTACTGTATTAGCAACAACACCACCTCCAGAAATACTTACACAGATACAGACAATTGAGAAAACCTATAGAGTCACAACAACCACAACAGCGTATAGCAACATAACAACTACAACAACACAGACAGTAATGACTACAGAGACAAGAGTAGTAGAAGCACTACCACCAACATACTATGTGATAGTAGGCTACGCTATTACCATAACCATAATCCTTGCGATATACGTGCTTCATACAAGAATACAGAAGAAGGAAGGGAGGAGAGCAGTTTAATCCTAGCAATAATGTGCCTAGATATAAGTATTCTATGTGGCTTTTCTCACTCTTCTCGTAGCCACTAGACTCGTTCCACAAACATCTTTTATCACCACTTGCCCCAGCTCTATAGGCGCTTCAAGCTCTACATATGCTGTAGCCTCCATAACCCTCTCTATGCAGTTCTTTGGCACAGGTTTCGATGTTATCAACGACACAGTTGGAATGTCTCCTCCTCTAACCCTGACAACAGTCATCACATGCCTGACTGGGTTTGTAACTTCCTGCTTTGCATATTCAACTCCCTTAGCACACTGATTTCCTCTCACATCAATACCAGCATCAGATATGCTAACCTTTAGTGTACAGCTCATTGGACACAGTATGCATGTGAGCTCAAGCTCTGTATGCAATGGGCTTCACCTCTATAGTTACACTCTTCTCAGCCTTACTTAAAGCATCTTTGCTGAGATCCAGCCTAATCATTTCAGCAGGTCTCACAGCCATGTGAAACGTTTTGTAGCCTACCTCTGGCACCTCTACAAACACTCTTTGCTCTGGTTTAGCAACTCTAGCAAGTATTGTCACACTCCTCTCACCACTTATGTAGTGAGGTATTGCAAGCCTTATGTTCCTACCCCTCTTAACAGGTTTCCACTCTTCTGCTGGAATACCGCTATTCTCAATAAATATCTTAGCCCCCTCAGCAGCCTTCTCCCCCTGCTCAACGACATAATCAGCTAAATCATTTATCACTAGCGCGTTTCCAGCAACAAAAATACCAGGTATGCTTGTTTCGAGTAGTTCATTTACCATAGGCCCCCCTGTTGCAGGATCTATGGCTATACTAAGTCTTTCTAAAAGATCAATGTTTGGCCTTAGCCCAGCAGCTATAACAACGGTATCACATGCAATCTCAAACTCTGTACCTGGAATTGGTCTGAAACCTTCATCAACCTTGACTACAGTAACTTTCTCAACCCTCTTCTTACCAGCAATACTAATAACTGCGTGACTTAGTAGAAGAGGTATATTGAAATCTCTAAGACATTGCACAACATTTCTCATTAAACCTCCTGGATAGGGCATTATCTCAATAACAGCCTTTACCCTAGCCCCTTCCAATGCAAACCTCCTAGCCATAATCAGACCAACATCTCCAGAACCAATGATAACCACATCTTTTCCAGGCAAAACGCCGTATATGTCCATCATTGTTTGGGCTTCTCCAGCAGTGTAAATGCCGTCAGGTCTATCTCCAACAACACCAATTTCAAACAATGTTCTCTCTCTAGCACCAACAGTATATATTATTGTCTTTGAGTAAAGCCTTAAAACACCTTTTCTAGTAATGGTGTTCACAACCTTCTCCATATAATCTCTATACTCAATTGAATGTACATGAGCACTAGTAATGTACTCAACACCTATTCTCTCCATTCTCTCAAAGAACCTGTGAATAAATTGCGTACCAGTAAGATCTTCCTTAAAGTAGTGCAGTCCAAAGCCTGGGTGAACACATTGCAGAGGTATACCTCCTAAAACATCTCTGTTCTCCAACAAAATTGTCTTTAGCCCAAGTTCTGTAGCCCTTATAGCTGCTGCTATGCCTGCAGGTCCCCCACCTATAACAACAACATCGTATCTCTCCTCAATCAAGTTGCTCACCCCTGACCCTTAGCAGCTCTTCCTCTAAGAAGCAACTTCACGTCTCCCACACCATAGCTACCCCTCTTCACAACAACACTTTCTAGCGGAACACCAGTATACTTTGACACAAGTAATGCTACTCTCCATCGACAGAACGAGCCTTGGCATTTACCCATACCTGCATAAGTTCTAAACTTAATTCCATCAACTGTAATTGTCTTTACACCTATAGCCTTCATCCTCTTTATAGCCTCAACAACCTCCGCTTTAGAGACCATCCTGCAGTAACAGAGTATTTCACCATAATCTGGATTTGTCTCTACAAGGCGGTCTATTTCCTCAATGCTTCTGTTCCTCACCCTCACAATATCTTTTCTAAAAGGGTTCCACTTCTCCTTCTTAACGAGTCTCAAATCAAAAACACTCCTCATTTGTTCTAGAACATGGAGAGCTATTGCTGGGGCAGCTGTAAGTCCAGGAGATCTCGTACCAGCCACGTTTACAAAGCCCCAGGGGCTGTCATAAGCCTTTATGAGCCACTGCCCATTGGGAGGCTCTGGTCTAAGCCCTGCAAAGGTTCTTATAACCCTTGACCTGGGGGGCAATACCTTGAGTATTTTGCCTGCTTCTCTCCATAAATACTCAAGCCCTTCACGAGTTGTTAATGTTGCTTCTCTAGCATCTACTGGAAGGTCTTCAGCTGTAGGTCCTATCATAAGATTTCCATGCACCGTTGTCACAACATATACACCTTTCGTTACTAGTGTGGGTACAGTATGCAGAATCCTCGTAGGCTTTATATCAACATCTTCATCGAATAATAGATACTCTCCCCTGCGTGGCTTTATGAAGAACCACGTGTCTACACCAACTACATTAGAGATTTTATCTGCGTAGAGACCAGCGGCATTGATAACTACGTCTGCTTCAATAAAACCCCTATTAGTATCCACACCAATAACTCTATTTGCAGAAACCCTTACATTAAAAACCTCTGTTTCTGTGAAAAGCTTAACACCATTCTCTACAGCATTTTCAACTATGGCTATAACAGCCTCCATAGGGGATATCATACCTGCTGTGGGTGCATACACAGCTCCCAAAGCATCTGGATTTACAGTAGGTTCTAGAGCTCTGAGCTCCTCCCTATAAACAACTCTAACACCAGGCACCTTATTTACCTTAGCAAACTCAATATACTTTTCAGCAGCTTTCTCCTCCTCATCACTTGTGAACACCATTAACTCTCCAGGCCACTTAGCAGGTATATCCAGCTCCCTAACCCACTCTCTCCAAAGCTCATTACCTTCCTTACACAGCCTAGCCCTAAGCGGATAGCTTTTTGGATCCTCTTCATGACCTGGATGAATTACTGCTGTATTAGCCTTGCTCACTCCCCACCCAACATCAGGCTCTTTCTCAATTAAACTTACATCGATGTTTTCATACATGCTCAGAATGCGTGCTATGGATGCACCTATAATCCCTGCACCAACTATAGCAACTCTATACCTATGCAAAAATTCTCACCGGTTTCACGGCAAGCGTTTTGGGATTAATGATGGTGAAAATAAAAAGTGTTTAGTAGCCATAGGCCCATGGAACCTCTTTTGCCCATCCAAGTGCTCTTTGAACAGCCGCCTTCCAACCCTTGTAAAGCCTCTCCCTTGTTTCTTGATCCATCCTTGGTATGAACTCTCTCTCAGCTTTCCAATTCTTTTTAATATCTTCCAAATCCTTCCAGAACTCAACAGCCAACCCAGCTAAATATGCAACACCAAGTGAAGTTGTTTCAGATACTGTAGGTCTAACAACCCTGGAGTTGAGTATATCTGCCTGGAACTGCAGTAAGAAGTCACTTTTTGCAGCTCCTCCATCAGCTTTAAGAACAGTTATATCTTTACCACTATCTGCCTTCATAGCCTCTATAACATCTCTCGTTAGGTAAGCTATTGCCTCTAGCGCAGCTCTAGCAATATGCTTTCTCTCAGTGCTTCTAGTAATCCCTATTATCAGCCCCCTAGCGTAGGAATCCCAGTAGGGCGCGCCAAGACCGACAAATGCGGGTACAAAGTACACACCACCCGTGTCATTAGCTGCCTCAGCTAAGGGGTTTACCTCAGCTGAGACCTCTATAATCTTAAGACCATCTCTAAGCCATTGAATGGCTGCGCCTGTAATAAATATGCTTCCCTCTAAAACATACACAGCCCTCTTAGGCTCTAAGCTATAGAACACTGTTGATAACAATCCATGTGTTGATGAAACAGGTTTTTCACCAGTGTTCAACAGTATGAAGTTGCCTGTGCCATAAGTACACTTAACATCCCCCACATCAAACCCTACTTGACCAAAAAGCGCGGCTTGCTGATCACCTGCATCACCCGTCACTGGTATACTTACCCCATCAAATAACTCTCTCGACACCTCTGGCCCTGTATAGCCATATACAGCCCTATCGCTACTAGGCCTTGGCAAAGGCATCAATTCCCTCGGTATCCTACCCTGAATCTCAAGCAACTCATCATCCCAATCAAGCTTATGGATGTTGAAAAGCATTGTTCTCGAAGCATTGCTGTAGTCAGTTACATGTGCACCATACCTCTCAGGCGTTAACACATCCTTTGAACCTCTTGTTAAGTTCCATATGAGCCACGAATCTATTGTTCCAAATAGTAGATCGCCTTTCTCGGCCCTCTCCCTCACATTAGGTACATTATCTAAAACCCACCATATCTTAGTTGAAGAGAAGTAGCAGTCCGGTACAAGCCCCGTTCTAGACTTTATCAAATCAAAGTAATGCCTCTTCAAAAAGTCTACCTGTGGAGCTGTTCTCCTATCTTGCCACACAATAGCATTGTAAACAGGGTTACCTGTCTTTGGATCCCATATAACCACAGTTTCGCGCTGGTTTGTAACGCCAATAGAGGCAATCTCTCTTGGATCAATCTTAGACTGATCAAGAACCCTCCTAATAACAGCCCTTGTATTTTCCCAAATCTCTATAGGACTATGCTCAACCCAGCCAGGTTTGGGGTACACCTGCCTGTGCTCCAGGTAGGCCCAAACACCTCTAAGAGGAAGACCATCATGAGTAAAGAGAGCGGCTCTCGTACCAGTAGTACCCTGATCAACAACAAGAACATAACGCTTCTCAACCATGAGATCAACACCCTCCTAGGCTCTAAACCTATCTGTTTTAAGTCCTTGCTTACTGACTTGAGTTTAATATTAACTCCTATTATTTGACACTATATTTAAGTTTATAGACTCTAAAACAATAGCCTAAGCACATCAAACAATATGAATTGAAAACCTTCAAACTTTCTCACAACAAAAGAATAGAACTATTAAAGGTATTCACAAACACTACAGCATGCATAAATCAAAGAAGCCATAAAAGGAGGTAGAAGACACAATAAGAGCTCTTCATTACAGATGTAAAACCAAATAAATGAGAGGAGCCCTAGCCCTTTAGAACGGGGAGGAGGTCAGAATTCCTTAGACTTGTATATGCTTGAAAATATTTGCCTTATGTTTTCTTTTGAGATTCTATACAGAGTAATTAGTTTAGTATAGAATGAATTGTGAGAAAAAATGTATTGTAAATGTATAGAGTGAAGATATGAAATTGAATAGACTTGAACATAGTTAACTATATGCTATCTTTATCTCTATGTTTTTTGATACTTTTAATGGCGAGCCCAGGTCTATCCTCACTACTCTATTAACTATGCTATATTTTGCACTAACTTTCAGACCATCTATATATACTTCTAGGTGCTCTATATTCTCACCAAAAGCCTCTATTTCAATAGATCTTGCATAGAGAGATCCCTTCTCTAGCTGTATAGCGACTCTATGCTCTTTATCTTTTACACTTTGTTCTGCTAATCCCCACACCCCTATAACTGTGATTAAACCTCTAAACATCTCTTTATTCATCTTTGGCATAAACCTTAGTCTTGCTTCAAATCCATTGTAGAATAAGTTCTCAATAGTCATTAGTACTAGCCATGAATCCATAGCTCTGTAGTAATGTCCTCCACACTCAATATGATTCCAATACTCTCCATACCTTGCATATCTTTCATGAACAGATTTCAGTATATCCATAGCTTCTTTCACCATACCTTCGTAAATCATGAATGCCGCTACTTCAAACTCTATTCCAGTCCATGGGGTATCTATCTGTGAACCTATTGTGTATATAAGCCCTGTATCATTTGGTAACAGCATATCTCCTGTGTAGGCTGGTCTAGGCATACCTGGGTAGGATCCATTGATAAGACCTTCTTCACCTTTGAAATTATATCTATATATAGCTTTTAAGATGCTGAGAACTTTATCACGATCAATTATATATCCCATATTTAGCTGGAGTAGTAGGAACATCTGTCCATCTAATTGAGAAGAAGAACACCCTTTATCTCTTTTACCATTTATAGGATCGTACCATAGATCGAGATATTCACCATTCCATAGATACTTCTCCAGCTTTTCTCTAGCCTCTTGATATATCTTTGCTAAGTACTCTCTGTATACATTATCCCCAACAATGGTAGCACACTCAGCCATAGCTTTTAGCGCTGCAAGCCAAAGCACACCTGTAAACGATGTAACACCTATCATACTCCATGTATCGAATGTTTGTACAGATATTGGAAAGAATGTGTATCCAGCACCTAGAGATGCCAAGACTTGTCTATACACCTCTGGATACGGCAATACATATCTAATTATGCTCTGCCAAACAGCTTCATAACCTGCTGGAGTGTAATGGTAAAGAAGCTTATCGCCTAAAGGATCATGTATTCTAAGTATAACGTCTACAGCTTCTCTAAGATCGCCCCACAACCTTACTAAAAGCTCTCTATCTCCAAGCCATAGAGCATCTCTAATAACTATAAGTATATACTCAGGATTCATATCAGGTCTATCATATGCATCAGGTCTCTTAAACGATCCTGTAAAGAAATGCATAACCCTTCCAGAAGGATCCTTACCAGTAGTCTTCACAACATTTCTAACTGCTTCTCTAAATTTCTTTAAATCTGTTGCTATAGATGGATCCTTCTTCACCATCTCTTTAAAAATCATAACATTCTCAGGTAGTGCAAGAGCGTATGCATCATAGTATGGCCATAGATCGGGTTTTAGTTGCCATTGGGCGTGGTACTCAATCCATTTCTTCTCTAGATCTGGAAAAAGTTGTAGAATCATTATAGATCCGTAGAATGCTACATCTGTTGTATTAAGTCCGCAACAGCCATATCCTTCCCAAACTCCGAACAATCCATCCCTTGTATATATTGTTGACTTTTGTAACGTTGTTAATTGAGATGCTATTAAATCGATAAGCCATTTATCGATAGATGTGCTGTATAATAGGTCGTGGAATTTCTTTGTATATGTATAGAGATAATCATAATTCTTAACAACATACTCAATAACATCTCTCGACGAATTAAACATATTCTCATAATAATGACCAATAATATTTCCTAGATCATCGTAGAAACTAGGGAAATACCATGAGAGTACAACAACTATCCTACTCTCTTCACCACTTCTCAAAACCTTTTTACCAACCATAAAGCTGTGTATAATTCCATTGAATTCTTCTACATTTCTCACATCTTTCAATATCCCGTTAGCTCTATATTCAACCCAAAGACTTCTAAAACCATGTATATCGCTATATGGTAAACCTAATCTAAACCCTGTTTCTATATCATCACCAAATATCCCTAGACTTAGATCACCTCTGTACATTGGGTTCTTTTCGGGAATCTCAACACCTTTCTGAGTAATAACGATACTGCTACCATAGGTTATAGCTTCAACTCTTGTCTTAGCAGGTATAGCACTAAAGGGGCTCTTAATACCTATCAGCAGGCTAAACTCTATATCTTTCGAAAGTCTATTCTTTACCTTGAATACCAATATAGCTACAGGTAGAGATGAGTTTTTAGAATCTCCAGCTATGAAGGGTGTAAAAGCTTCTAGTAGAATATCTACAGGGAGATCTTCATCTAGGTATCTAAGATATGCAAAAGGTGGTTCGCCATAGAATTCTATACTATCTACAGATCTAAGCCAAGGCATTGTATATGGATCTCCACTACGGCTCTCCCAAGGCATATCATCTTCTTCAAGTTGTCTATAACCTTTAGCAGCTTGGAGAAACCTAACAACAACTCTATCTCCATCCCTAACTCTAGCGACGAAGTATAGATCTGTAGCCTTCATATATTCTCTATTCCTATCCTCTTTCCTCAAAGCCCAGCGACCATTATTAAATATGTGCCATTCATAGAACCTGCCATCCCCCCTAATCTCAACAGTTCCACAACCAATACCACCAAGAGGTATACCTGAAGATATGTGATATGAACTTCTGAACCTCATCTACGCACCCCTATTCTACGGCACTCTAAGGCCTTATTTAAAAATGTTATTGTTAATCATTAAATCGCTATAATTTTACAACTGAAAGCCTCGTCCTTTAGAGCGGGAAGGAGGTTAGTCTGAGAAAAATCTGTAGCATATCAGTATATCTATGAAGTCTTAGAAAGCTTCCTCAATAGGAGTATTTAAGATTAGCATAGTTTAGGATACTTTGATGATATGATGAAAAATTTAATTTTTGATACAAACAGAAAGATGTGTTTGGTGAATAAACATGGTTGAATATGTCAGAGTTTATGTTGATGAATTGCGTAGGTTTACTTCTGAATGTTTTATGAAGTGTGGGGTTCCTAAAGGGGATGCAGATATAATTGCTGATCATCTGGTATTAGCTAATTTGAGAGGTGTGGATTCTCATGGTGTGATAAGGATTCCTGTATATATCGAAGGTATTAAGAAGGGTTATGTTAAATCGTTTTCCGAATCTCGAATTATTAAGGAAAGTATGGCTACAGTTCTTATTGATGGTGGTGGAGGTTTAGGGATACCTATAGCAACAAAAGCTACAGACCTAGCTATAGAGAAGTGTAGATCTGTTGGATTAGCTGCTGTAGGTGTTAGGAATCTAGGTCATGTAGGTATGCTAGCTTACTATACTTTAAAAATAGCTAAGAATAACTTAATAGGTTTAGTAACTGCCAACGGCCCTGCTATAGTTGTTCCTTGGGGAGGTATAGAACCTATATTTGGCGCTAACCCCATGAGTATAGCTTTTCCAACATCATCTAGACCCATAGTTATAGACATGGCTACAAGTGCTATGGCGCATTTCAAAATTTTGCTAGCTGCTTTAAAAAATGAGAAAATACCTGAAGGTGTAGCACTAACAAAGGATGGCAAACCTACTACAGATCCTAGAGAAGCACAACTCTTACTACCATTCGGTGGTTATAAAGGTTATGCAATAGCGTTAACTATTGAAGTACTCTCAAGTATATTAATAGGAGGACAACTAAGTAAATACATAGTTCTCCACGGATCAACACAAGGAGGATTCTTCACACTAGCTATAGACCCAACAGTGTTTAGAGAATACAGCGAATACCTAAAAGATATAGACACACTCATCAAGTTTATAAAGAGTTGCAAACCCGCACAAGGATTTAACGAAGTACTGCTACCCGGAGAACTCGAAGATAAAACTTTTGAAGAACGATTAAGAAAAGGAATACCTATAGATATAAATACATGGAAAATGCTAACAGAAGTAGCTAAAGAATTAAACATAGAATCACCTAAGACACTATAACTAAGCACCTCACTCTCCAAAACTGCCAACAGCTCTTGCAAACATTACCCAAAGAAAAATTAATGCATTATAAAGTTTCTCTACTTAAGAAATATATTTTGTATTATCCACCATCTTAAATGAAACCCACGGTTGTTAATACAACCTGTTTTACCTCTTTGATAAAATCTTCGATTCTAATGTTTTCACTTGATATATGAACCCTTGTATCATAATATTCCACATGGTTCCCCACTAATGGTGCTCAATGGCATCTGCAAATACTTGTAGACTTGTTAGCGGGGCTGCACCTCTATGTGGATTTACTAGCCTTGCTCATATCCATGGGCCCCTCTTGAGCCAAACGCTATGAGACCTCCATCTGTAGAGAGATACTTCAACACAATGTTAATTGCTCCAACAACATCTCCTTCAAGGATTCTTTCATATGCCTTTGCCACTCTAAGAACTGCTTTCACTGCCTTCGCTCTTTTCAGCCCTTTCATCATAGTGCGAATCAACAGGGTTAAAACTTCTTAATCTTCCTACCTGTGAGTGGGGTTCAGCTCTTATATAGATTCGTGTTGCTTTGTGGTCATAGCCTCATCTCCATTCCCCTGCACCGCTCCTTGGGTCTGCATCCGCCTTAGGGGCGTTCAGAGCCACCCCGGAGACCCCACACCTTGGGTTGCTGCCCTTGGGGAGAGCCCTTGCAGGCTCTTCGCCCCTCACAGGGAATCTCATCAAGATGCCTAACAATGTCAAACCTTATAAACCTTTATGAAACTAGAAACAGCTGCGAAAGGCTCTCTAGAGGATGATCCTTCCATGAGCCTTCACTATATGCATTGGTTTTTCATCAAGTAGCTCTATTAACTTCTTAACACCCCATTGATAAATCCTATACCTCAACTCACTACTTGCATTATTCTCCATCCTCTCCCTAGCCCTCTCATTAATATTGCCAACTACACCAATAGCTTTGTTCTCGGTAGCAAGCTTTTCTGTGAACTTATTCTATTTTCTCAATATATCTAGCTTTCTATCTCTCTCATGGAGCTTTCTAAACCTCTTCTTCATCCCCTTAGTCTTAGTCGAATTTCTCTTTGTTATTCTCTTCCTCCTCATATCATAAGTAATAACAATGGTATTATCTTCTTTTAAAGTACTGCAACTTCATGTATTTTTATCTCAAGCTTTATATATTTGGTAATACAATGATTTAGTGATGCATATGAAATTTGTTAGGGCAGTCTCCTCACTCCTGATACTTCTTCTTTTGATAAGTGTCTCCATAATACATGGCATTGCTTCTCAGAGTTCCACTGCTCCCATTTATCTTCAGTGGTATATCTACTCAAATCCTTCTCCACTTGATGATAGACCCTTTGCTGTTTGTATTATTGGTGATTTTATATATGTTGTAGGTTATGATGCTATGAAGATGAATTCTGAGTTTAGAATTGAGAAGAGGTTTAAAGCTGATGGAGGTTTAGTGAAAGTGTGGATATATAATCCTACTTTTCGTGATGATATACTGTTTGACTGTCTTGCCATGAACACTACCATTTATGTTACTGGTGTTGAGGGTGTTATATCTTTTCCAAATATTCTAGAAGGAGGAACGGCTGTTATAGCTGCTCTAGACAATGATCTTAACATGATTAGGTATGTTAGGCTCAATGTTAGTGGTCTTGCAACAAGCATCACATCTGATGGTATATACATCTATATTGGCGGCTACTACTTTCAAGGCTCTGACAGGGGCTGGTTCATAGCTAAACTAGATAAGAAACTCAACCTGGTTAAGCTTAAGCTCTACAACCCATCAGAATTTGGCGACTACATATATCAAATTAAGTATGACAGGTACAGCAACCTGATATGGATTACTGGAATCTATAAGGAGGTATATGCCGCTGTGGCATATGTGGATACAGAGCTCTCCAAAGACCCTGTAATGATTCTCGGCACACAGATCATGGGCTCTGCACTCTCAATAGAATTCGACGATTATGGGAATAAGTATGTCTCTACCTATGGAACCATGGGCAACAAGTTTGTTGGGTTACTCAAACTCGATAGCGGAAATAGAGTTGTGGCTACTCTGAACAGCTACTATGGCTCCAAAATTGTGTGGGCATGGAACCTTCTATATGCTATAAAATCGGATACAGCCATTTCTGTAACAGTCTTTGATCAGAACCTAAATGTTGCAACGAGTTATGTTATAAATAGCTCTACAATGTGCGGCACATACTTCATGATGGCTTCTGCAGTATTTGATGAGAAGAACTTGTACTTCGCCTCATCATTATGCCCCTCGGGAGACAGTGGCTGGGGAATTTACTCAGTAAAGCTATTGATACAAATAAGGGTACTTACAGCAACAACTACACTAACACAAACATTAATGAAACAAATCCCTGTAACCATATACATAAACTTCACAGCAACTCAAACAATGGTACAACTAGCGCTTACCACTACGTATATTACTGTTACCTGGACACAAACCCACCAAACATTCACTACACCTCCACAAATCTATGCAACCTATACAACACAAGTAGTGACAACAACACTGCAAACCAGAGAAACAATTACAAAACTGGAAACCATTGAAAAACCCTATACACTCACCTTTACCACAACAATGCTGCAACCAACTACAATCACAGTAACCTATAGAGAGACCATCAAAGAAACTGTGACTGTCTCTCCAAACATCGTAACACAAAAACAGTCTGGAGGAGTTGCACAAGCACAGATACTGATTGTAGCTATAGCAATAATGATGTTCATAGCCATACTCATTCTATACAAAGAGATAAAATTGGAATTCAATAATCATGTATGGCTCCTTCTCCACCCTGAAGTAAAAGACAGCAACTCTTTTGAAGAAAGTTAAATATAGTGCATTACTTACTCAGTTACACTACTATAGAATTTCGGACAAGTATTGCTCTATGTATTGTGCATGATCAACTATTCTCTCTATATGCCTCATTATCAATGCCTTGACAGCCATCTCTCGAGATACTGTAGTGCTAGATGTTATCTCTAGGAGTATGTTTTTATAAATCTCATCTGTATGATTATCTATCTCGTTAACTGTGCTTACTCTTCTTGGTGAAAACTCTACAAGATCGTCAAGAGCAGCCTCAACAGCTTTAACAGCCTCTTCAAAAGCTTTTGAAAGGCTTGTTATAGTGCTTAGCCCAGATGATGGTGCTAGCATAGAGTCTATTCTAGCAATTTCCCTGCAGTATCTGGAAATTCTGTACACATCGTATGCAATGCTTATTAGTGTGTGAGCAGAAAGCAATTCCCTTCCAAGGGGCTGCCTCCTAGCTATGAAAACAAGCGTCTCGTTTACAAGTTCTCTTCGTATTTTGTCCAATATTATTGCAGTATCCTCTATCTCCCTCCAAAACATCTTCCTCTGTTCAAAGCCCTCCACCTCCATGAGCCTCTTGGTTATCTGCAGAATCTTTCTAATATTCTGAGCCATGTGAATCAATATCGACTTTAGTCTTTCAAGCTCTGTTGCAGTTAAAGACAACTACATCTCACCTCGCAATAGCTTCTGAGCAATATCTGTAGTGGGGCGTAAAAACAGTTGCTGTGCAGGCCCCTGCTCAACAACTCTACCATCATATAGCACTGCAACATAATCAGCTACTCTCGCAGCCTGATGCGGAAAATGTGTAACCATAACCACTGTAACCTCATCTTTTAGTGAAACAATAGCCTCTTCAAGTTTCCTCGCATTAACAGGATCAATGTTAGCTGTAGGCTCGTCGAGGAGTAGAAGCCTTGGTTTCATAGCTAACGCCCTTGCCAAGCATAGTCTCTGTCTCTGCCCACCACTAAGCTGATGGGGGTAGTCATGTAACCTATCCTCAACCTCATCCCACAGCATAGCCCTTTCTAAAGCCCATCTAACCACTTCATCAACTTCCCTCCTACTCTTCGCAACACCATTAATTCTTGCAGCTACAGCCACATTATCATAAATTGTTAAGTGTGGAAATGGATTAGGTACTTGAAACACCATGCCAATGAGTTTCCTCAGCTCATAGGGGTCGTAACTCATTGCGTCAAAGCCGAGAACCTTTACAGATCCTTCAACCCTGGCCCCCTCAGTAAGGTCTATGAGTCTATTTATAACCCTAAGCAGGGTTGTTTTACCTGAGCCAGAAGGACCCATAATGACAAACACAGTGTTATAGGGCACTCTTAGCGTTACACCTTTTAATACCTGCCTACCCCCAAGATAAACGCTTACGTTATTCATTTCAACTGCAAACACCTTACAGCTTCACCTCCTTAACAATAAGTTTAGTTGCGAAAAATAACACTATGTAAGCTAGGAGGAGGAGTGCTGCAGCCCCCCATGCAACCTGATGCCAGGTTTCATAGGGAGATAGAATATAATCGAATATCAGAAGGGGTATGGCATCTGCAGGAGATGTTGGCGAGAATGATACTCCTGTCCTGAATCTGCCAGCTGTGAAGAGAAGAGCAGCTGTTTCGCCCATTATTCTAGCTATAGTCATTAGAACTCCCACAGCAATGCTTCTCCTAGCTATTGGTATGAGAACCTTCATAACAGCACCCCACCTACCCATAGCTATTGAAAATGCTGCCTCTCTATACATTGCTGGAATTGAGCGTAGTGCTGTAGAAAAGTATGTATATGCATAAGGTAATGCAATAATTGATAACGCTATCGCTCCAGCTAATGCTGAAAAACCCTTCATGGGCATAACAATCAGTGTGAAGACAATCATCGAAACAGCTATTGTGGGTATACTTGCAAGAGACTTTGCAACAGCATCAATAATTATTGAAACTGTGTTTCTAGGGAACTCTGTTGTGAGAATAGCTGCAAAGAGTGCTAGGACAACTGTTATTGGTAGTGATATTATGGTCATGAGAGCTGTTCCTATAATTGAAGGAGCTATACCTCCAATCTCTCTTGAGAGTGGTGCTGGCGGCAAGTTTGTGAAGAAGTTGATGCCAGCTTTGGCAATAACTGTGAATCCATTTATAAGAACAGCTATTATCAAGTGCACAATTGGCACTATTGCTAAGAGTGAAAGTACTGCAATTAGACATGTGAAGAGTTTTTCCCTTAACATTCTCCAACTATACAATTATCCTCGACCTCCACCTGATCATGGTTGTCGAACCATAGAAGCTGAGTGCTACGGAGATCAAAACCACAATGAGAATAGAGACGTAGAGAACCGACTCGGCATATGGGTAAAGATAGGCATCGGCAAACTGAGAAGCAATCAAAGCTGCTACTGTATAGCCTGGTGCAAATAGACAACTGCTTAAATACATGGAGTTGCCGACCGTTACAGCAGCTATGGTGGTTTCGCCTAGAGCCCTAGCAAACCCAAGAATCAATGAAGCCACGATTGCTGGCTTAGCCAGGGATATCATTATCTTTATAGACTCATACCTAGTTGCTCCAATACCATAACACGCCTCTCTATATATAGAAGGAATGCTTTGGTAAGCCTCTAGAGTTAGTGCAGTAACATAGGGAACTGTGGAGATGCCTATAGAGATCCCAGCTGCGAGAATAGAAAAGCCTGTCACAGGTCTACAGGAAAAGAGTGGTATAAATGGCAGAGCACTGTGCAGAGGCTCCATAAGGAATTGCTTTAGGAGAGGTACAAGATATTGTGAAGCCCATACAGCGTATACTATTGTTGGCAAACCCCCCATGAGCTCCACTATAGAAGATACAACACCTCTCACAATGCCCTGCAAATACTCTGCTATCATAATTGTCAGCGGGAGTGAGAAAATAAGAGCTGTAAGCACTGCCAAAGCTGATACAGTCAAAGAGCCTACTATAGGTGCGAGAAGACCATATGCCTCGTTTTCAGGGCTCCAACCGCTTGATGCAAACAGTTGAAATCCAAAACGCTGAAGAGCGTCAACAGATTTCAAGACCATGGTAATGATCGATATTATGAGAATTGCTAGAAGTGATAGGGAAAGTGGTAATAGTGATAGGAGGAAAAGCTTATCTCTCTTAGACCTCATCATGAGCCCTACCCAAGCTTAGTGCAAATCACTGTGTTGTGATTTCATTAGATGCTTTAATTAGTAGCTCTCTAACATTTTGTGGCGGCGCTACATAACCTTCTACAACATGGTTATAACCTTCATCAGCAACCCACTTTAGAAACAGTTTAATAGCCTCTGCCTTTCTCAGATCATCGTATTTCTTCCAAAGGAGTATATGTGTTGGCCCAGCTATAGGATAGCTTCTATCCCCAGGAGCATAAATGATGCTATCTAATATCTGACTAAAGTCATCGAGAGGCGATGTAGGTATTTTTGCGTTCTTCAAAGCCTCTTCAACAGTTTCTATTGAGGGAGTCACAAAGTTACCTGCTTCATTCTTTATAGCAGCTATGCTGAGATTATTTTTAATGGCATAGCTCCACTCAACATAACCTATGCTATATGGGGTTTGCTTAATGTTTTGGGTAACGCCTTCACTTCCCTTCCCTCCAACACCCCTTCCAGAGGCTTCAACAGGCCAACTAATACTCTTTCCAACCAACCCCCTGGGCCACACACCACCAGAAGCCTTGTATAGAAATGTTGTAAATATCTCTGTTGTTCCACTTGCATCAGATCTATATACAACCACTATCTCTTTATGTGGCAACATACTTGTTATATTTGGGTTCAAGCTCTTTATATATGCATCATCCCAGTACACTATCTCCCCCTTATATATCTTAGCTAGTGCAACAGCATCAAGCCTCAAGATAACATTTTTAGGCAGCTCAGGAATATTATAAACTATTACTACAGGGCCAAAGAGCCATGGGATTTGAAGTATAGAGCCATTATACTTTAGCCACATATCTCTTGACAGAGGTGGATCACTACAGCCAAAGTCGACTATTTTCTGAAAGAACATTGATTGCCCAGCTCCGCTTCCAACAGATTGATAATTTATTTGAATTCCATACATTTCCTGAAACATTTTTGACCATTCTGAAATTTGTGGATAAACAAAGCTTGAACCTGCACCTTGCAAAACCACACCTTGTAGCTGAATATTAGTGCTCGTGGTGATGCTCGGAACTGTTACTGGTGTTAACCCTTCTTTGCGTCCTCCATAAATTTGGAGTGCATAGTAAGCTATGATAAATGCTATAATAGCTATGGCTAGTACTGCTATAGCTACAATCTTTTGCACGTATTTCACCCGAGTTCACTAGACTTATTCCAAACCTATATAAATCTTTGCAATAAATGTTTATAGATATTTATATTTATCTAGGTTGATAGTGTATAACATTCATAAATCTATAAATATGTATTTAATCTTGGATCAAGTTCTTCTCTATATAGCTTAGTATGTGAGATAGCTGCTCTTTATCCAACTTCTCTAGCCAATCAATAGAGCTTCCATAGTATATGGGCTTCTCCCCAAAAATTATGTCTAAGACATCTGTTGCAAGCCCTTCAAGCTTTTTTGCTGTTGCATCAACCTCTATCACCATATCTTCACCCAGCTCCTCAATTGCATTAATTGTGCACACTCCAAGCAGCTCTGCCTCAATGTTTTCAGCAATTTTCCTATTGTCCCAACCTCTTTGCTCAAGTATGTGCAGTAGCTCTATAGGGTTTCTTCTCAATACTATTACAAGCTCTAGCACATCCCCAGGTACTATCTCTACATAGTGACCGACTATGATTAGCGGGCCTTGTGAATTGGCAAGCTCTTTAACTGCTTTACTCAACCTATCCTCATCTATTATGAAGCTCTTTCTCGAACTATCATATGCTATAACATAGTTGTTTCTCACAGCAAACTCGCTTAACTCAACAACTGTAAAGCCCAGTAATTCAGAAAGCCTAGCTGCTAAAGCACTTTTACCAGTTCCAGGCACACCTGATAAGCCTATGGATCTCACGCACATACACCAAAGCATTTCTTCACTAAACTAACTGTAAAATCTATGATTTGGATGAGCTTTGTTGCGAACCGCAATAGATTTTCAAGTGAATTACCATAAGTTTTTGAATATCTGTCCTACTGTGCACCATTACAAAGAACCTTAATAAGGTTTCAGGCTCATAAAAATGCTTCAGCTGCAATCATTTCTAGCGCTATGGACATCATGGCGTTACATTGGCTTCGCCTCTTTTATACTATTGGCAACAGTATAATGGTTTTGGGAAAAATCCATGAGTTCATTGCCCGACTTTGAGAAGAGATGGGCTGGAGGACCATCAGTTGGAGAGAAGTTTAAGGATCTCTTTAAGAAGAAAGAGCCTATAAAACAGAAGCTTGTAATGGCGAGCTACAAAGTAAGGTCTATGGTTAGTAGGTTAGAGGTCTTCATAGAGAGGCTGAGGGAGAGAGATAGAACACTATTTGAGAGAGTGGTTGACGCCCTTACACAAGGTGATGAAATTAGGGCTGCTATGTATGCTAATGAAATTGCTGAGATTAGGAAGATGGTTAAGCAGCTCACCATAACCCAGGTGGCATTAGAGCAGGTTGCGTTAAGGCTTGATACAGTTATAACCATGGGTGACGTCATGGCAGGTCTCATACCAGCTGTTGGAGTGGTTAAAGAGCTAAAGAACGTGATTAAGGGTATAATGCCTGAGATGTCCTTAGAGCTCTCAGAAGTAGAAGAAGGTCTAAGAGATGTGGTGATATCAGCTGGAGAAGCACTGGGCATGCCTGCAGGAGACATATACACAACTCCAGAAGCCAGAAAGATACTGGAGGAAGCCAAGGTAGTAGCAGAGCAGAGAATGAAGGAGAAGTTCCCAGAGCTACCATCACTCGTCACATCAGCAACTCAAAAAGCTACAGCACCAGCAACAGGTACAGCTTAGAACTTTTCAATACTTTTTCAAAGCTTTTTTAAACATAAGCTTTTTTACCCAAAAATAATTTTTCTCTTCTATTTAAGGAAAGCAAGTGATCTTGTTATGAATGTTGTAAATAAGCTTGTAGGTGTAGTAAAGGGTTATAGGAGGAGCAGAGCAAGGCAGTATAATAGCCAAGTGTTGTTACAAGTACTTGCAGATCCAAAGATATTGGGGAGACTTGTTGGTGCAAAGGTTGTTGCAAAGGATGTGCATGGCAATGTTTATAGAGGTAAGATAGTTAAGGTTCATAGCTTTAGAAACTGCATTGCAGTAACAAGGTTTAAGCCAAATATACCTGGACAGCTCATAGGATCTCATGTAGAGATTATACTTAGTTAAAAGAGGTGCGGAGGCAGCGCTTTAGTTGCATCTCTCACTTAGTTTTGTTCTTAAGTGCAGTTCTATCGTCAGATTAACTCTGACTAATCATCACTCATTTTTGCCGGGTTTTCATCACCACACTTTAAGGAAAAAGTGTATCTGGTTATAAATGTGTTTAGAGAGAGTTTTTCTTGGGGTATTCATAGTGGAGTTCGCAATTGTTGCACAAACTCTAGAGATTTTAGAGAAGACAACGAGTAAAATTCAGCAGGCTGCTACACTAGCTATGCTGTTTAAGAAGACACCGCCTAGTGTTATTGATAAGGTTGTGTATCTCATTCTAGGGACGTTGTGGCCTGATTGGAGGGGCATGCCTGAGCTTGGCATAGCTGAAAAGGGTATTCAGAAGTGTATAGCTCTTGCAACAAATACTGTAGAGGCCGAGGTTGAGAAGCTTTACAAGGCTCTTGGCGATTATGGGGCTGCTGCAGAGAGGTTGAAGATGAGCAGGCAGGGAAAAGCAACGGGGCTAGCGGCATTTATAAAGAGTGCTAAGGGTGAGCAAGGTAAGAAACTAGATGTGGATACAGTTTATAACACTCTTGTAAAGATAGCTATGCTTCAGGGTGAGGGGAGTAGGGATATGAAGCTAAGGCTCCTCACAGCACTTCTAATGGATGCTGAGCCCAAGGAGGCGAAATATATTGTAAGGTTTGCAGAGGGTAGGCTAAGACTTGGTGTGGGAGAGGCAACAGTGATGGATGGCCTTGCCTCAGCATTTGGTGTATCAAGGGATCTAATTGAAAAAGCTTACAACGTTTATCCAGATCTAGGTGCCATAGCAAAGGTTATAGCAGAGAAAGGTGGTGTTGCTATTAAGGAGGTGAAGCCTGTTCCAGGTATACCTTTAAGACCGATGCTTGCTGAAAGAGCTAGTGACCCTGTTGAAATAATCAACAAGGCTGGGGTACCAGCACTCGCAGAGTTTAAGTACGATGGTGAGAGGGGGCAGATACATAAGAAGGGGGATAAGATATGGATATTTTCCAGGAGGCTGGAGGATATAACTCATCAGTATCCAGATGTAGTTGAAATGGCTCTAAAACATGTTAAGGCAGATGAAGCTATTATTGAAGGTGAGATCGTTGCTATAGATCCAGAGACAGGTGAATTTAAGCCATTTCAGGAGCTAATGCATAGGAAGAGGAAGAAGGATATACATGAGGCCTTGAAGGAGTATCCAGTAGTTGTAAGGCTCTTTGACTGTCTCTATGCAAATGGTGTAGATCTCACACAAAAACCCTTGCCAGAGAGAAGGGAGTGGCTTAAGAAGGTTATTGAGGAAAGCGATGAGTTTAAGGTAGCTGAGCACACCATTGTGAAGGACACTAAAGAGCTCGAGCAGTTCTTTCTAAAAGCAATTGAAAGTGGTTGTGAAGGTCTTGTAGTCAAATCCCTCGGAGTAGACTCTGTATACCAGGCTGGTGCGAGAGGGTGGCTATGGATAAAGTACAAAAGAGACTACAAGAGCGAGTTAACAGATACAGTAGATCTTGTGGTAGTTGGAGCATTTCATGGAAGGGGTAAGAGAGCTGGCACATATGGAGCACTACTGCTAGCAGCATATGACCCAGATACAGATAGATTCGTAACAGTTTGCAAAGTTGGAACAGGATTTACAGACGAAGAGCTGGCGCAGCTTCCCAAGAAACTTGAGCCCTATAAACTACCCCATAAACACCAAAGGGTAGATAGCGACATCGAAGCTGATGCATGGTTCGAGCCAGTATTAGTGATGGAAGTTGCAGGAGCAGAGATAACGCTATCACCTATACACACATGCTGCTGGAGCTGGGCAAAACCAGAGACAGGAGTATCAATAAGATTCCCCAGATTCATAAGATGGAGAGAAGATAAATCACCTACAGAAGCAACAACATCAAAAGAACTCTTCGAAATGTACCTCAGGAAACTAAAGAAGATAGAGAAAGCAGAGCCCAAGGCGGAGGAAGCATAAATAAAGAACCCAATATTTACAAGGAAAGCCTCGCCCTTCAGGGCGGGGAGGAGGTCAGAGAGATTTGTGAATCCTTGAAGAAGGTCTTCAATCCTTGGATAAGGATCGGCTAAAGCCCTGGCGTAGGGCAAACCTTATGATGCTATATTCATGAGTAGCTCTCACTATGTGAGCAGAGG
>JAPWTX010000064.1 GCA_028275825.1 Ignisphaera sp.
TGTTGAGCCCCGATAGCCCTGCAGATGAGGGGATGAGAACCCGACCCAATGCAGGGAACCCCGAGGCAAGAAAAATATATCCACAAATATTTACGGTTAATTGAAAATAATTGCCTCGGGGAAACCCTTGGCTATTCAGCAAAATTTATATAGCTCATACCTAGACTTCTAAGTATTGTTTCTGGTGATTTTATGATAGAATCTCATGGTGGGGAGGGATATGGATAGGTCTAGGGTTTTTGTTGTTGTTAGGAGGTTTATGGAGGGTAGGGTTCCTGGCTATTTTGAGGTTGTTGATATGCATTGTAGGAAGATGTTTGGTAGGGGCTGTATTGATCTTTTTATTGAAGAGCCTGAGAAGCTTAGAGAGGTTCTCATGAATAAATACAGTAATGATGTTCACCCAGTTTACTTTGCAATGAAATACCTGTTTCTAAGACCAATACTGCTAGAGCTAAACAAGCTTGATGTTGAGGAAGAGCTAGCAACACTATTTCTACAAAACCCACAAAAATTCAGAGAAAGACTAAGACAAATCCTAAATATATAGAATAGAGCGTGTCTCATTGCATTGAAATTAAAACCATTACTGTTAATGGTGTTAACATTCTACCCACTATTGAAGAGCAAGGACTTTCTTTAAAAATTCATAGGTTCTCCACATATATTCATGTAGAGTTCTAGATGTTCTTTATTATGAATCTCGGTGGTTCAATCCATTCACTTTTACATCTGGGGCACTTCGATGGTTTCTTTGGTTTCTCTAAGTCTTTAAATATGTAGCCACATTTCCTACACCTTGGTGGAACCATTACCAATGCCTTTTTACCACTGTACATCCTTCTAATACTCTTTGCTATGTGTCCTAAGTGTTCATAAACTTCATTAACATCTATTTCAAACATCCTTGCAATATCTTCTGCTGTGAGAGGTTCTTCTATCTCTGACAACATTTTTGTTATTCTCTGCCTAATACTACTCATCTCAAAGCTCATACCTCTATCACTAAGCAGTATCGCTATTAGGAGTTTCTGAGGGCTTTGATTTTCCTTAGCATTGTTCTACATTATTATGCTTAAAGCTTTTAATCTGAGAAAGCAGAAAGAGTGCTATCACTGTTGTGGGATTTTATGGAGAGCTCTGATTCTGATGAAGATAGTAGTTCTGATGAAGATCACTGTAGAGAGGTTGTTGTAAGGAAAGCAAGGCTTCATGATGTGAACAGCATTGCCAATATATTTACTAGCAGTTTTGAGTATCTCGATGTTGAGGATAGGGATTGGATAGAAGGTGTTGTGAGAAAGAGGAGTAAGAGAGCTAGGATATATGTTGCTGTAGTGAATAACAATGTCGTTGGTTCTATACTCTTTTATAAGAAGGGTGATAAAGCATATATAGATGCTTTTGCTGTTGACCCAAGATATAGGGGAATGGGCATAGGGAGGTGTTTGCTGAGTTATGTGGAAAAGCTACTTGTAGGTGAAGGTGTTGAGAAACTATATCTCACGGTTAAAAATGGCAATGGTGCTGCGTTGGGCATGTACATAAAACATGGTTATAGAATGGCTAGTACAGTGCTAATACTGGAGAGCCCCATTGATAATCCTGACAATGCTTATGAAGCTATTCAAAAGCCTATTAGAATTGCTGAAATTCATGAAGCATTAAAATCAAAGGTAAAACTGCTTGACACAGCTATTTGGACAAACTTCACATGGGATGTAGATAACATTATTTATAAAATCATTAGAAGGGATCAGAGAAACCTCATAATCTATGTAGGGAAGAGGCTAGCAGGAGTTGTAACAATCTCCTCGGACAAGGGTAAAACTGTTTTAGAGAGGTTAGCAGTATCATACTATAAACCATCAGAATCAGTCAACGCTATTATAGAGGCTGTGAAAAGCTATATAAAGAAAAACGCTTTGGGAAAAACAATTAGAATACCTGTGGACTCTACAAAAGCTACACTATTACGAGCCCTAGTCACAGCAGGATTCAAAATTACCGATAGTGAGTATGTGCTCTACAAAGACTTGGCAGAGAGGAGAGAGCGCATATGAACCACATATGAGCTGTTTACATATCCATTCAACTCTAATCATGTGCAGTGCATCCTTTTACTCAAGAATTACTGAATTCATTCCCCCTACACTTCACCTACAAACCAATATCTCTCCCTAGAGATGTCACTATGGCTATCAATGCTCTACAAAAATTCTGCTCTAGGAAACATCATTTTATTCATCTCCTTTTTGCAAATCTTATTTCAGAATAGCCACAGTTTCTGCATATATACAGCTCAACATGTTGATATTTTTCAAATAGCTTAGCAATCTCATTTCTAATGTTTTTCGGCACAGCCACTGCCAATGCCATTGGTAGTGATTCTGGGAGTGAAAACCTCATCACATCATGTTCTTCCGAACCACATCTAATGCATTTCCACATATCTGTTGCACCAAGAATTCTTATATTTGAAGCCCTTTATGAACACATCTCTTAATACTTTAGTGCGCACCAGTACATAGACTACATCTATTTAGCGGCGAAGGTGCTTTGGTTGAAGAGGAATTGGAGCACTCTAGGAAATCAACCATTATGAAGCTGTATATGAGAATATCTGCACTCTCATTTTCAAATAGCGCTGTCTCCCCTGTTCTGCCATACCTCATTGTTTATTATGGTGGTGGTGCAACGGAATCCGGCTTTTTCCAGGCATTTAACAACCTCTTTGGGAACTTGGGACAGGTTTTATGGGGTAGGGTGAGCGATGTGAGCGGGTTGCGAAAGCTTTTGCTAGCCCTGGGGTCTCTCTCAGCTCTTCTAACCCCTCTAATTCTCATATCAATACTGGTCTCTACCAACAGTTTAAACCCCTACCTAATAATCCTTGTATCAGCTATTGCCACTTTTCTGGGCTCTGCCTCAGCCCCCATAATAGCGCCTGTTATTAGCGAGCTTGCAAAGTCCTCAAAGGAATCTGTACACCTGTTTGCAATTCACTCAAATCTCTCAACATTTTTCAGCATACTGGGCAATGTTGTTGCAACGCTTATACTCCAAGCGTATTTGCAGAGCGCTGTACAAGGGTTTGCAAACCTCTTCATCATAGCACTGCTCTCTGCTGCAATTGCACTTACAGCATCATTATCAATACCGCGCACAGTTGTTGACATTAGGAGGGGTGAACATTACAAGGGTAGGGGATTTGCGCACGAGTTTGGCAAAGTTGTTGAGGGTTTTAGAAACTCTCTGAAAAACCCCAGGTTCAGGGGATTTGCATTTACAAATACTTTATATAACCTCTCCATGTCTATCGCATGGCCTCTCTTCATACTGACCCAGAAAAATGTTTTAAACCTGTCTCCAGCACAGATAACAACTTTCTCCATAGCCTCTAGTGTGACCACCATTGCTAGTCAATATATGATGGGTATGCTTCTAAGGAGAGAGCTATACAGATTTCTCACACTACTAAACAGATTCGGCCTTGTAGTGGTGCCCCTGGTCTACGCATATGCAACAAACTATACACAGCTCTTGCTACTAAACATATACACAGGCTTTCTCTCAGGTTTCACAAACATAATATTCCCTATGTATATCATTGAGTGTGCTGGAGATGGAAATAGAGCAACATATATCGGTGTATACAACATGCTTATAGGGATAGCATCATTCACAGGATCATTAATAGGAGGAAGCATTTCAACAAAACTCATAGAGTCATTCGGGCTCATACAAGGACTTAAAATAACCTATTACATATGCACAATAGCGAGAATATTCTCAGCACTACTCACACTAAAGTCTAAAGAATACGTATTTTAAAACAGACTCACATAAAATTATCACCCTCCTCAACAATAGAACTCTTTGCAACAAAAACATCATCTAAGATGAAGAAGAGGTTTTAGATATAGTGAAATAAAACTCGCATCACACTGACCTCCTCCCCGCCCCGAAGTGCGAGGGTTCCCTTTGAGCGACTCACATGTTCCCCTCATCTATTCGGGGCTACATCTGTCATGTAAAAATAAATGAATTGTACTCAACATGTATCATCACTCCTTGGATCTTTCCTGGAGGTGCTATCTTAAGCAACTCTCTCTTTCGATTTCATATGGCTACAGCTCGTGTTTGTGCAACAAGCTCTTTCGATATTTGTTCAACTTGTTGTGCTGTGAACCAGTCTCTATACGCATTTTCGATTTTCAGTATTGCTGCCGCCATACCTCTTAGTGCTGAGGTTAGGGGGTCAAGACCCTTGGCCATGTAGTAAGAGGTTGTGGCTAGCAGTATGTCTCCAGCACCAACTTCATCAACTGTGTTTATCTGTGGTGGTTTTGTGTATAGCACTTCCCCTTTGCGAATCATGTACAGCCCTTTCTCATCTAAGCTTACAAGGAAGAGTGTTTTCATTGCTGAGCTCCACTCTTTCACTGTTTTCAAGACGTGTTGGAGGTCTTCTGAGAAGCAGAATTCTCTAATGTTTCCGTGGACTATGTCTAGGTACTCGAATGCTTTCTCTAAATATCTACTCCACTTAAGCTTTAGAGAGGTGTCTATAACCTCTCTCACAACTCCTTGAATGTCTAGAGAAATTACTCTGTATCCCCATGACACAGCTATGCCCAGCTCGTTTAAGTCTATCTCTTGCAGTATTGGACCTAGAATAATTGCATCAAATCTGTATATCTTTGTATAGGGCTCTAGATCTGCAAATCTAATTTTAGGGCTCTTCCCCTTGAAGCCAACAGCCTTGCCATTCTCTATTATGAATATAGGTGTAGCACTATTGCTTAGCTCTATAACCCTCACACCATATGTATTTAGAGTGCCAATGATTAATCCTCTAAGACTCTCATCTACATGTGTCGCTACATACACCTCTTCCCCAAAGCACTCTGCTAGTGCTCTACCCCCATAGTAGCCAGTACCACCCACCCTAACCCTGCCACTAATTTCATCCACAGTCACATTGCCAGCTATCAGAATCCTCATTACCGCCCCCATTGCTAGAGGCTTAGTGCTGATAGATACACATCTCTCAACACATCTCTCGAGGGCTCTATAGGAGAGAGCTTAAGGGAGTAGCTAAGGTAGTTAAAAACTGTGTCAACTACTTTATCAGCCTCCTGCTCTGTGAAGCCATAGATCCTAAGATTCTCCCTAAACCCCATATCAATGTGAAACCTCTTCACAGCTTCAGCAGCTCTCTCAGCATGGCTTGGACTCGGCTCCAGCCCTTGATCGAGGTGTCT
>JAPWTX010000042.1 GCA_028275825.1 Ignisphaera sp.
GTCTATAACACTACCCCCACCAATAGCTATAACAGCTTCTGCACCAAACCTCCAAACCTTTTCAGCTAGAGTGTTTACTGTTGATGCGAGTGGATTTGGCGTGACCTTGTCGAAAACCTCATAAGCAATTCCACCACTCCTCAACAGGAGCTCGACATCGCTTAAAGCCCCACTAACCCTTGCAGCACCCCTGCTAGTCACTACATAGACTCTCCTAAATCTTCTCAAAAACTCCTCAACATTTCTCAAAACCCCTATACCGAAGTAAAGCACTGTCTTCGAGGCTCTAATTCTAAAGCTCTTCAGCTTCATCATTAACCCCACCTATAGATGCAAAAGATTTTTAATTTAAAACCGCATTTTAAAGCATATGCAGTTTGAAGAAATTGACTTGAGTGAGTGGCACTACATCTTGCATCCAAGACCTGTTGCAATAGTTGTTAGCGGGGATTGGGAGAACTATAGTGCTATGCCTGCTAGCTGGGTTACACCAGTTTCTCGAAAGCCACCAATAGCTGCTGTTGCTATTGCCAGGTCTAGGCACACCTACAAACTCATATCAAAATACAGAGAGTTTGCACTATGCATACTAGGGCTTGAGCATGCTAAGAGCATTCACATGCTTGGCAGCGTTTCCGGGAGGGATGTGAGGGATAAGATAGTATATGCAGGGCTTTCAAAGGCTAGAGCTAGGAAAATTTCCTGCCCAGTTATAGCTGAGTCTCTAGCCATTGCGGAGTGCCTTCTTGTAAAAGATGTTGAGGCAGGAGACCACAACCTGGTTTTAGGCGAAGTGCTCACAGCCTATGTGAAGACGGGGGTAAGACCTCTCAATACTGAAAGCTATTCGCCAACACTCCACGTGGGTAGGAATAGATATACAAAGCCTGGTACAGAAGTTGTAGAGGTCTAGCTTTGTGGATTACGTAAGCAGGCTCTTAACAGAGCTTTTGAGTAATGTAGATAAGTATTTCGATAGAAACCTTGTACTCAACTCTGAGGGGAGGAAGATCCTAGGAAAAGTCATAGCAACACTCATGACCAGCGAATTCAAGGATAAAAAGCTGTTGAAGAAGGTTAGAAAAGAGCCTACACTAGAAAACGTGGCGAAGCTTGTAGAAGCTATTTTAGGTAGCGAAGCTGTGAAAAACTTGCAGAAATTGGGTGGAGCCCTATAGAAAGGGCTCTGAAAGCATTAGACGCCTTATACATTTTAGGAGCATCAACCTGTGCAATAAGCGGAGTAGCAGTAATCTACGCAGCTCTCTCCAGGCCAGAAAGCCTTGCATACATTGCAGAACAGCTCAGCACATCTCTAGAAATAGCGCTAGTAGTAATGCTTCTCACAGGAGCACTACACATAGCTATAGCAGCACTGGGAATCTCCATGATCATAGCCATGTGGTCTGCGGGAAGGAAAAAAGGGTTTAAATACATTGCAGTAGCAGCATCTATAGCAGCACTCCTACTTCTAGCAGGCTACATAGTTGGAGCAATAGCCATGCTCATAGCCTCAGCAATCTACATTCTCAAAAACTAGCCCTCCTCAACACAAACCTCCCTAACCCTCCTATCAACAATCCTAAACACAATATCCGCAGACTCCACACCATAAAACCTTGCAAAAACCTCCCTAAGCCTACTACTAACATAAAGAACATCAACACTAGCACCACCAACAACCTCAGCTAAAGCAGGAAAACCAGGAATCAAACTATTCAAAACCATTTTAACACACCTACTAAACTTAGGAGCTGTAGAGAGACGCATAGCACCACACCACAAGCTAGAGAGACAGCAGCAAAACTGTTAGCTGTAAACGCAATAACAAAGCTAATGAAAATAAGCGCAAAGTTTTTAAACCCACAAACAAAGGTAAAACAAAAGCCATCAATCCAAAGACCAGACAAAAAACACAGCAAATTCTGACAAAAATGCTGCATATATCCACAGAAAACACCCTCTACACAAATCAGAAAAGTAATGCTCACAAACTTTGGGAATAAACAACTTCAAACAACCACCACCACAAACCTAATAACTTAGCATCAGAAACTTGAAACCAAGGTTGTTGAAATATGAAAGCCCAAAAATATGCAAAAATATATAGATATGCGAAAATAGGGGCTGTAGCAGCAACAATAGCAATACCAATCGCACTAGCCATTGGTACAGGCAATCCCAAATATCCACCACCAGACGCCCCTATGTAACTTCTTTATTATAAAATCTGGTTATTTTATTTATATAGTTTTTCCAAAATTGTTCTCCAAATTCACTGTAGCTCTAACTTAAAATATTAGGTAACTTGTTTTACAATTAAGCCTTTTCTTTACAGCAGTATTTATTATCTCTCTAACCATTCTTCTAAAAAACTTGTAGAGCACCCCTTTTAATAATTTATCGGTGGTAATATATAAGGTTTTGTGGGATAGGCCAGCAATGAGCATAGTTATTCCAAGAAGTCACATAGACTTTCTCAACCGTGTCTACCTACTCAATAGAGTTACTGTAACTCGTTTGAAAAAAGAATTTGATTTAACTGACCATAGAAAATTGACCAAGATCTTGTCTTCCCTTAGAAACAGGTTTGGCATACATCTCTGGGTTGATGTTCTTCAACAAAAACTAGGCCTAGGGATAACTCTTATTGTACTTAAAAGGCCCAGGCCAGGGGTTTTGCGCAGACTTGACAAAGTTGGAGATGTACTTACTTATAGAATACCTTATATAAGGTCTCTTTCTTATACTATTGATGGTAACTTTTTGCTTGTGCTTCAAAATCCTTTGGGTTCTAAAATAGTTTATGGTGAGGCTCGTAAGGATTTTGTAAAAGCTTTATATAGCTTTAACTTTATTTTGAGGTCTAAGCCTCTTTCTGACCTCTTGCAGAGGCTTGTTAGTGGTGATTATGTTTATCTTGTTGAAGGTGGTTTAGAAGAGGCTTTTGTGAATAGGTATGAGTTTGATAGAGAGTATGTTTTGAAACCAGCTAGGTTTGATGGTGTTGATTTAACTATACTGGATGTGGTTGAGCCAAGGCCTGAGATGGGGCTTAGAGACCTTACTGTTGCAGTTAGTAAGGAGCTTGGGAGGAGTTTTTCTGCTGCTCAGATTGAGAGGCATGTTGTTAAGCATGTTGAAAACCTTGTCTTGGGCTATAGAGTAGCTAAAATTGTTGCTCCTGGTGCTCCCAACTATAGCTCTACACTAGTGACTCGATGTAGGGATGCTGTTGAGTTTTGCTCTAGAGCAATATCACACCCATTTGTATTTGCATGTGCAGGAAATTCGGATAGTGGCTTTGTTGGTGTTACGGTTAAGGGTTTTGGCGGTGTTCATGAGCTTTTTATTGCTTCTTTAAGCCAGATGTTTCCTTCCTATGATTGTGAGCCTTGCACGGATATCATCAATTCCTTTACTATAGAACCCTACTATGTGTTTTTCGGTGTTCCAAGGCCTCGCCATGCTGAACGCAAGGCTGGTTTTGATGTTGAGGTTGAGTATGATCCTATGTCTAGGGATTGGATTCTCGATGTTGATGTGGATAAGGCTGTTGAGGCTATTTTGAAGTACGCTAGCTAAGGTATATACATTTCTCTTAACAATATCTAGCGATGTTGTGAACGACTGTAGCTCTATTGGTTGCTACATCTCAGTATGTGTTCACGGTCTTTTGCTTCAAGTTTCATGGATATTCATCGGCTTGGCACTCTAAGGTTCTTATCTAAGTCTATTGCATTGCCATGGAGTGTGTCATCAGTGGGCAGTGGTTTGATTTATGTTTAAATCTTTTATAAGATTTGCAGTGGTTTAGTTTTGTTGGGTTTAAGTAATGAGGTTGTTTTGTTATGTTGCTTCCCATATGTATTGGACTACTGTTTGGTGTGTTGGTGCTTCGTGTGAGCCTAGTTTTGTTATCTTTAGTGCCGCTACTGCGTTTGCATAGAGTAGTGCTTTTCTTGTTGTGTATCCCCTTATAAGCCCGGCTATGAGTCCTGCTGCAAAGGCGTCTCCAGCTCCTGTTGTATCTACTACTCTATCTACTTTTACTGCTGGTATTTCTTCGTTTAGATCGTTGCTTAGTGCATAGACTCCTCTGGGCCCTAGTTTTACTACTACTAGTTCTGGGCCAAGTTCTTTCACAGTTTTTGCTGCTTCCTTGTATTCTTCTGGTTTTAGACCTGTTAATGCTGCTACCTCTCTATTGTTTAGAGTGACTATGTCCACGAGTTTTATTAGCTTCTCGAGCTCCTTGACCCCCTTTGTAGCTAGGACTCTTCCAGGATCCCAGGACACTTTTGCACCACTTTTCTTAGCTATTTCTGCTACTCTAATTGATGTATCTGTTCTTAGACTAGCTATGTGAATGAACCTAGCGTTTACAACTATGTCGTCTACAACATCGCTGGGCTCAAGCTCTTCTGCAACGCCTTTAAAGCCATACATCACTATATCTCCATTCCTATCTATTACAACTATTGTGAACCCCGTCTGCCCTTTTGATGATACCCTCAGCCCTGTTATATCCACGCCTTCCCTAAGCAACTCATCAACAACTATTCTCCCAAAGCTGTCAAAACCTATTTTAGCGATTATAGCTGTTTTTAGACCTAGTCTTGCTCCATCTATGGATGTGTTTACAGCTGAGCCTCCACCACCCCACACCTGGCTCAGTACCTTAGCTTCTTCATCTGGTTCTGGAAACCTCTCCACAACTATCCTTATATCTACTAATGCATGGCCAACTGCTACCAGATCATACCTCTTACCAGCCTCAGCTTCCCTACTCGACAAACCTTATTACCTCCTCAGGCTCCCTACCCTCATGCACTATAGCCATTATAGCTCTTATCATCCCACCAGGGTTTTTGCTTTGAAACACATTCCTACCTACAACAACCCCCCTTGCCCCAGCATCCATAACATTCTTCACATCTTGCAGAAACTCTATCGGCTTCTCTCTCAAGGGACCTCCACTCATGAGTACAGGGATCCCTGCTGCAACCCTAACCACCTCTGCAAAGCTCTCCCTCGAACCAGTGTAATAGGTTTTTATCAGATCAGCCCCACTTTCAACAGCAGCCCTCACACCATATTTAACAACCTCCACATCATACATATTCTTGATTGAGGGGCCTCTGGGGTATGAGAGCTGAAGGCATGGGAGTCCATATCTCTCAGCAGCCTCTCTAATAGCAAACCACTGGTTTAGCATAGAGTCCTCGAATTGGCTACCCCAGTAAACAGTTGCAGCAATAGCGTCTGCCCCCAGCGCTACTGCATCTTCAACATAGCCAAAGGTGCTTTGAAGAAACCTCTGCTCTTCTGGTCTGAGATTTGTCTTGCTAGTGATTTTAACTATGAGCGCTACTTTATTTGCCCAGATATCGTGTGTGAGGCTCGCCATGCCTGGCAGCATCATAATTGCATTGACGCCTGCATCCACAACCTTCTTCAGTATAGCACTTGGGTCTATATGCTCTGGTGGAAAGTCTCTTGGTCCGTGCTCTACTCCATGATCAAATGCGAATACAACTGCCTTTCCATCCCTCAAAATCCTTTTGAGTCTAATAACCTTTCCCACATAGCTAAACGACATTTCCTACACCTCTCACTCTAAACTACTATACTGTTTATAACTGCTTTGCTTGCTCTGCCTCTTCTTCACCAGATTCTGCAAGCTTTAGCTTATCCATTTTCTTGAGAGCGTATATGTCTATAACCTCCTCAGCTATATCAACACTTCTAGCCACTATCCTAGAGATTGCATCGAGAATTCTTGTCATGGCGGTCTTGCTTGCAAGCTCCTCTCTATATCTCCTCCTAATATCCTCCTCAACACTCCTAAGCTTATCAACGTTCTTCACAGCCTCTGCAGCCATATCCTTGTCCACTAGAATGAATGATTCGCAAACATTTCTAAAAGCATCTATAGCACCTCTATACAGATCCACAATAAATGTTGGTGGTGTGTCTAGTAATAGCAGAGAGTTCGAGATATTTACCCCATGATCCCCCACACGCTCAACGCTTTTGAGAAACATTGTCATGTATATAGCGTCATAATATCTCAGCCCCCGTTTACCCATTTCATAGGGGTCTCTGAGAATTGTTATGAGCTGCCTCAATGCCAGTAGATATAGTTTATCAACCAGGTTATCCCTCGCTATAACAGCTTCAAGAATCGCCTTGTCTGTAGAGCCCATGATGTAGGAGATTATATCCTCATGCATGCTCACAGAGAGTCTGATCATCCTCTTCATAACACCATTTAAACTACTTAAGTTGGGATCAACAACAACCTGTAGCACTATGCTAGAAGTGTCTTCATCTATCACCTCGAGACCCATGAGCTTCTCCTTAGCAGTGTTCACAGCCCTCTCCACAACCTCTCTCTTAACCCCCTTATACACTATCTTCACAGTTGAGGCGCCAGCCACATAACCACCTATAATCTCCCTCACAATATCTTCCTCAGAGAGAGAAGAATCTATAGAAACAAAGTGCTCTACAATACTACTCTTACTCTGCTTAGAGGGTACATAGATTCTGAGTGAAAGATCTGGCAAAACCTCCATAACCACACTCATTTTAGGCTCTAACCCTATCTCCCTAGCCCACGAATTGGGCAGAGACACAATATACGTCGACTTACCTATTCTCTGAACTCTCCTTCTATACATAGCCATTAAACTCACCACACACAGGAATATACTAAAAGGTTAAAAAGTATACTACACTCAGCGATATCTATACAGATGTGTAAATATATAGCAAAACACCATTAATAAACTTAGATTAATTCAAAAACACAGCTTACAACTCATCATAAATCCTGCAAAACCATAACCACAGCTATTTAAAACATTATCAAAATGCTTTACATATTTTGTATAGAGCCCTCTGCACAAAACTATTTTTACATTGAGATGAAGATTCTGCAGGGTGCTGTGAAATGATATTACCTTGATTGGCAATGCAAAATTAAGGCAGTTTTTAACATACTGTCTAGAGAGCTACTTTATGAGGTTGAATTTCATTGAAGAGCACTGTCATTGTGAGATATGGTGAGATCACGCTGAAAGGGCCTTTTGTAAGGAGTAGGATGGAGCACATGCTAGTGGAGCACATCAAGTTCAGGCTTGCTCAATGCGGTTTTAGTGATGCTGATGTGGTGTTGGAGAGAGGTAGAATATTTGTTTATGTTGATAAGGGTGTTAGTGATGCTGCTAGGTGCTTAACCAAGGTATTTGGTGTTGTGTCTGTAAGCCCCTCTATAGAGATTGATAATGATATTGATGTGATTAAGGATGTTGCTGTAAGAGTTGCTTTAGCTGTTTCTAAAGAGAGGGGTGCAAAGAGCTTTGCTATTAGGGCTAGGAGGGTTGAGAGCTACCCCATTACTAGTAAAGATATTGAGAAGATTGTTGGCCAGGTTGTTAAGGAGGCTACTGGTCTGAGGGTAGATTTAGTGAGTAGCGATCTAGAGGTGTTTGTAGAGGTTAGGGAGAGGTGTGCTTATATATACACAGAGGTGCTTAAGGGTCCTGGAGGTCTGCCTTATGGGGTTGAGGGGAGGTGCATTGCTCTATTCTCTGGAGGTGTTGATAGCACTGTTGCTATGTGGATGGCTGCAAAGAGGGGGTGCGAAGTTATACCAGTACACATGGTTGCAAAACCTTTTTACAGCGATAAGGCTTTTGAAAGAGCTATTAATGTTCTCAAAGCCTTTAGGGAGTGGATCCCGAGAAAAGAGTTTAAAGCAGTTTTTGTTACAAACTATGGTGAATTGCTTAAGAGAATTGTAGATAGCGTTAGAAAGAGGTTAGTTTGCCTAGCATGCAAGAGGCTAATGCTACTCATAGCATTGAGGTTGGTGAGAGAGCTTGGTGCAAAGGCTATTGTAACTGGGGAGTCGCTAGGTCAAGTAGCTAGTCAAACGCTGGATAACATGCATGTTATTTCAAGAGGTATTGAAGTGCCTATTTTCAGACCATTGATAGGTTTTGATAAAGAAGAGATAGCATCCTTAGCAAGGTCTCTCGGATTTGAAAAAACCATGGTGAACATGCCTCAGTGTGCGGCTCTACCTGAGTTTCCTGAGACCCATGCTAATGCCAATGCTTTGGATATATATAGAGAGTTTCTCGAAAAGCTGTCTCAAGAAGCAGTCTGGGAGGTGGTAGATATTAAGTAGCTCAGGATCCTCCTCCAAAAAGCCTCTTTATAGAATTGCTGGAAAGTATTAAGACACTGTTTTTCGGGACTCCAAGTCTCCTTGCAATAACCTCGCATTTTGCTCTAAATAGGTGTAAAGACTGTGTCTTGCCGAATTCGGCATATGCCTCTGCATTTGCTATGCCCTTAGCTATTGCAAAGCCTTTGTTTACATAAATTATGGGTGGCATGCTTCCTGGCGTTGCCATAACATCTAAACCATCTTTCTCAAGACTCTCAACAGTTTCATCTATTTCATAAGTCTTCTCTCTGACAACCAGGGTAACACTGTAGCCGTGCATGATTAGGCTCTTTGCAAGAAGCTTATCTATCTCAGCCTCTCCAGCGTTATCCAGAACCAGGTAAATATCTGTTCCCTTCTCCAACTCAAACACATCCTCTATAACTGGTTTGTCCCAGATTGCCTCCTCTAAGCTTTTTGCATTTTCATACCCTAAAACACTGGTATCTATAATGTTTGCAGCTGCTGAAAGCCTTAAAGCCTCTTTCACATCCCAGTTCACTGCCTCTAAATGTCTCTCTACAATTCTAGCCACATTTTTGCCTAGTTCTCTAAGGCTCCTCTTGGTTTCTGCATATGGATCTCCAGCTCTTGTCAAGAGCTTTACGTATTCGAAGGACTCTGCAAATGCCTTTGCCCTGCTGCCCTCCTTTTCCACTATTTCAGCAAGTCTTAGCAACATCTCTGGAATTCTATGCTGATACCCCAGTGCAACCAAGTCTTTGGTTCTTGAATAGACTAGGCAGAGCTTGCAGTTACCATTGTCGATCCACATAGCTATTTACAACCTCTACCACAGTTCTAAGGTCTTCAAAACTTATCTCACCCATGACACCTATTCTTATTAACCTATCTCTCAATTTCCCCATACCACCTGCTATCACATACCCATGCTTTTTGAGCTCCGCTATTACTTCCCTAGCTCTCTCCGTATAGAATGCTGTGACAGTGTAGCTCCTAAAAGGTTTTTTAGCAATAGGCTCTAGCCTGACACCACTATAGAGGTATTCTGCTCTTTCCCTGTGAATCTCATGATACTTCTCAATACCCATCCCCAGTATGTAGTCTAGTGCCGCATTAAGACCGTACACAACGTTTATTGGTGGTGTATAAGGTGTCTCCCATTTCTTTAGAAATTGCAAGAATTTTTTCAAGTTCATTGATGGCGGTACCGGCATTTTTGCTGTAGGCTCCTTAGATAAATAGAGTATTGCTGCTCCTGGTGGTGAGATAAAGGCTTTTTGAGATGCTGTAGCAATAACATCTACCTTCTTCTTAAACACCTCTACAGGAAATATTGAAACACTGTCAACTAGTAGCGTAGCCCCATGAGACTCTGCAATATCTTGATACCTCTCTATAAACCTGTTAGTAGTGCCCGTACTAGTCTCATTGTGCACAACCGCCACTGCCCTCACTTCCCCAACCTTTTTAATCATGTCCTCCAGCACATCAGGTGGTGGGGCTTCGCCATAGCTCCATTCAATCTTATGAACAACTCCACCCCTAGCTTCAACTGCTTCCACCAGCCTTTCTCCAAACTCCCCACCAACAACAACAATTACATTGTCTCCAGGATCCACATAGTTATGCACCATCACATCTACTGCAAGGGTTCCTGTACCCGGGATGATTACAGGGGTTGCGCTGTATATACTCATCAACTTCTCTATAACTTCTCTAAATACCTCAGCAAATTCCTCTGTTCTGTGAAATGGTGGCTGCCTTGCTATAGCCTCTACAACTTGCTTTGGAAGCTGCACAGGGCCTGGGGTAAGGTACTTCATGCCCAGATCACTGCCTCCACAATGTTCCTAGCCAGCTCCTCAGCTATTCTATCCAAAGCCTCTTCTGTTTCAGCACCGATATGAGGTGTGACAACAATTTTTGGATGCTTGATTAACCTCCATAGATGCTCGTCTTTCGGAGGCTCCTGCTCTAAAACATCTAGAGCAGCTCCACCTAGTCTGTCAATATGCTTTAGTAGTGCATGTGTATCTATAACTTCACCCCTACTCGTATTCACAAGCACACCACCGTCTCGCATCATGGACAATGACCTGTCGTTTATCATGCGCCAGGTAAGCGGTGTTAGAGGGACGTGGAGTGAGATCACATCTGCTTCGCTCATCAGCTCTTCAAATTCTACCTGCTTACCACCAAGCTCTGCAACTTCCTGTGAAACATCTCTAATGTCATAAACAAGTATCTTCATTCCAAAAGCGTTTGCGTAGTGCGCTACCCTACTACCAATCTTGCCAAAACCCACTACCCCAAGCCTCTTTCCATATAGCTCTCTACCAATATACTTACCCTTAGGCCATCCACCTCCTTTAACTTCGTGTATAACATCATAAAGTCTTCTAAACACCACCAACATTAGTGCAAGGGTAAGTTCTGCTACACTTACTGCAGAAGCCTTAGGCGCATTGACAACAGCTATCCCCCTCTTCACAGCATACTCCACATCAACATTATCAAGACCTATACCATACCTTGCCAACACCTTCAAGTTAACCCCCCTGTCAACAACCTCCTTACCTATTTTGAGCCTCCCCCTAAACACAAGCACATGATAGTCCTCAACCACCTTTAGAAGCTCTTCCAGAGATATTCCAGGTCTATAGCAAACCTCAAACCTGTTACTATCTAAGCTATTCAAAAATTTTCGTGATACCCTATCTACAACAAGTACCCTATACCTTTCGACAAAAGATTTTCACCGCAATATACAACTTCAAAAGTCAGAGTATTTAAACTTACCGTTTAATACATGTTTATACATGCTTTAAATGTTATAAATGCTATACAATTATACCAGATTTAATTGATTATTTCAACAAACTCGCTGATCACCCCTAGAGAATTAGCATAACTAACTTAACTTCACCTCTATACCTAGAAACCCCCACCCACACTTCCAAACTATCAGCGCAAAACCATAAGTAATTGCCAAACCCAGCTAAAGAAGTTTCCATCAATGCTTACAACTCCTCCATATATGGTTCCCCTTGGAAAAAACACGAAACATCTTCAAACCTACAATGCCCATAGACATAAGAGTTTCTCAGCAAAGCTGACCATCATCACTGCTCAGCCTCCACCGCATAAAATCATCATGAATACTTGAGAAGTGAATAACACTTGAATTGCTGTTTTGCTTATAGAGTTATGTAAATTAACTTTATTAAAAACTTTCCAGAAAACATATTTTGATGAGGAATGAAGAGCCCAAGAAGCTTTTCCAAGCACCTCGAAATGCAAGGTCTCCGAGCAGCTCTAAACGCCTCTAAGCTCGATAAAGCCTTGAGTGATGTGCAGGAAAGGGAGATGATATCATAGAAATAAAACATGTAAAACCATTGAATCTATATGAAGAGCGAACCCTTTGAGGAAGGACTGAAATTTACATTAAGGTATTCATATAGCATCATAGCATGTATACACTTAGAAGCGGTTTTGCTTTGGAAACAATAAACTATTTAGAGAGGGTTTTGCAGAACCTCGATATAATAGGCTCTTCTCCTTGCTCATAACTTCAATAACTCCTTTAATCAATGTTTCTATCTTTGTGTTGAGATCTGCCCTCATATTCTTAACTGCTTCAAGTACTTTTAGTATTGTGGGAAATATTTCTCTACACCTCTCTCCTAGATCGCTCTCTATGCTACACTCTACAATAGTGCAAGGCGCTACAAGCTTTGCGAACTCAAAAACCTCTTCAAGAGTTTTACAGTGTAACTCCTTAAAACCCGTCTTTATATGCTCTAGATAGTCTTCAACACTAATCCTAAGCCCTTTGTTGCTGAGGTAAGCCATAACCTCCACATCCTTAACAGCTACAGACGCTAAGTACACTACCCATGGGCTCTTCTCAAACAGCTCTGCAAAACCCCTTGATAGTGCTATTGCGTAGCTTTGGAGTGTGCCATGGAGAATGCTATGCGCTGCCTCATGGTGTAGCAATGCCTTGAGAAACCTCTCCTCAATATCTTTGCAAGCACTATAATCTATGTGAATTCTTGGCCACCC
>JAPWTX010000086.1 GCA_028275825.1 Ignisphaera sp.
TCTATAGCTCTAGGTAATAATAGCGGAGGAATGGCATCAAACCACATAAACCTATACAAAGCCTAAAACAGTTTCAATAGGCAAATAAAATAATTGTTGCTCTACAGGCAAGCCCACTCTACATTCTATGTGCAATGGTTCTGAACAGCCTTGGCAAGGCATATGTGATTACAAGCTATGTAATCAACACATCAACAATTGTTGAGGTGCTAAAGACTTTTGTTTAACTGGAGGAGGCTATACATCAACAAACACAACAATATTGGTAACAGAGCTACATACAAAAATAGTTGCTGTATAAATGGTATATAAACTCATGGAGGTGAGTATTGAGAGTATAGAGGAGGTGCTAAAGTCGTAGTCCAACCTCTTTCACCAAGTGAAAATTGTTTATCGGAGCTCTACCTGCATAAAAGCTCAGGTGGGCTCAGCGATTGCAAGACCCATGCAAATGCATTCAAAGTGCATCTCTATACCTGTTTATGGTTCTTGCTAACGTGGGTTATGGTATGGGAATTGGGTGGTCGCTGCCTGATTCTGTGCTTCTCTTTATTAGTCTCTGCATAACTTCTTTAACTGCTTGCTCATGAAACTTCTCGTCCTCCACGACCTTGTCCAGTATGTCTTTGAATGCTTCTGATGCATTGCTCTCTATGCATTGCTCTCTTGCTGTGCCTGATACTAGGGGTAGCAGTATTTTGTGGTATGTTTCCTCACCTAATGCTTCCTCTACCCACTTCTGCCTCTCTAGAAGCTCTGCATAGCTTGCCTCTCTTCCGCTCTTCAGCTCCTCAGACATGGTCTCTACAGCTCTCCACGGCTCACCAACAAACTCTCTGCAGTTGCTGTACTCATTATAGAGGTTGAGCTCCTTAGCAAGCATCTCAAGAATCTCTGCATGCCTCTCACTCTCAATTGCAATTGCTGCTAAGATTAGCTGTGCATAGCTATCAAAACCTCTGAGCTTCTCACTAAAAAGACTTAGAGCTTCCGCAACAAGCCTCTCCAAGGCTATGGAGCAGTACAGATGCCTCTTAACAAGCTCACACAAATCAGGGGGACACATGACTAGAACACCTTAAACAGATGTATATAGGCAGGGAAGATAAAACCTTTTTTGCAGAGCCAACAAAAAACTCGTGCCACGCGAGCAGAGCAGGAGGGAAGATCCCTAAGCATATACCATCCTTCTCAATCACAACCTCCAAAGATTCTGCAAACCCATTGTTGCTGGCACTGCAAAGCCAGCTTAATAAGAATACTCACTTAAAGCAAATGCCTTAATTTAAGGAGGTGCTTGTGTGGGGGGCCCAGGGATGATGATGATGAACCGAACCACGGAGCTGTGATCAAATCCTTGGTCGCTGACCTGGGTTCCTGGGCCCCAAGCTATATCTGCTTCTTAAAGAGTTCATAAACCTTTACACAAATTTTTATAGCTAAAAGAATTGAACCATATTTTGTTTTAGGATTCATTCTTTTAGATAGTGACAGGAATTGAAGGTATATAGCAAGACACTTATTTCGCTGATTGTTTAACTAATCTTGCCTAGTAACCTCTTCATCTTTTCACCAGAGCTTCTCACAAAGACTATGTCTACTAATAATGTTGCTAACTCTAGTCACGCGCTAGCGTTTCCCCGCTAACGGTACTCGATGTTATTTGTGAATTGCGATTCCGTTAGATGGGTTGCACCTCTGTGTAGGTTCACCAGCATCACCCACACACCATGGGTGTCTGTAGAGCCAAACGCCACGAGGCACCCATCCGAATCTCTATATCAACTCACTGCAGATAATCCAAGAAACTATAAAGTATAGAGTTGTTTAAACATTAACTCTAAGAGCCAAGTATCTACAGATATTCACAGATATCTAAACTTACCATCAGTTCTGTAACAGCCTATGGCAGAAGGTGTTTAGCTGAGGATGTCTCAGCTATGAGCTTAAGCAAGGCTATGAAGCTCAGTTCTTTCAGTATGTAGGGCACTACAGTGTATTTAGGTTACAGTAACAGTACTACTGAGTTCGGGTGCACTAAGAGTTATAAGGATGAGGTTTCGATATTGTTTCCGGAAGAGAAGCTGGTTGTGTTGAACTCCTTGCCTGTGCTACGGCATAAACATCCTCATTAGCACTTGTGCTACTAGTGTTGCTAATACAGATAGTGTTAGTGCCCACGAAACCTTCGTCACATAATCAATCCTCTTATCCAAAGAATCTATACGCTTATCCAGCGCATCAATCCTCTTATCCAATGCATCTATGCGTTTGTCTAAAGCGTCAATTCTTTTGTCTAAAGAATCTATCCTCTTATCCAAATCACCAATTCTATCAACTAGCTGTGTGAATGCCCCCTCAAGCTTAGACACCCTCTCCCTAAGCTCAGCAATATATGTATACATCTCTTTCCTAAAAGTCTCAATCCTCTCCTCAAGCCTACCAAAATCTTCTCTAAGTTTAGCAATTTCTTCTCCAGTGCCTATCCTGATCTTCTCGATCTCTTCTCTAGTAGCTACCTTACCCTTCTCTATCTCTTCCATAACCTTTGTAATATCTTCCTTGGTTGCAACATCCCTAAGAACAGCGTTTATGATTGCAAGTCTTAGGTCGGGTTCTGAAACAACCTCGGGTAGGAGTAGCTTTGCTAAC
>JAPWTX010000038.1 GCA_028275825.1 Ignisphaera sp.
TGAAGCGTTTTATGTAAATGCTATGTATATAGTTGCTGTAACTGGTGTTACTATACCTATCAATTTAATGACTTTCTGGCGTTTTAGTATAGCGGTTTGGATCTTGCTTACTTTTGTGAAGCCTATGAAGGTAAGCGAAATTAGTATTAGTGGCAATACGAAGAAGAATGTGTATAATGCTGCCAAAGGAAGCAACAGATAAAAGCTCATTCTACTTGTAAAAGTGTTGAACACTATGTATATTCCAGCTAAGCATGGAAGCAGAGTGAAAGAGGCTATTAAACTAGTAAACCTGTTCCAACATCTGATGCCATTGCCAAGGAGCTTGAATCGAGTTTCCTCCCTATCCTACACTCTATTCTATACTCTCTACATGCAACTTCGTCTCCACTCTCACTCTCAAAAATTGTATATACATACAATGTTATAGCTAGCTTTGGAACTAAGCTTAGCAACCCTCTACCCCTACACAACTTCTCGAAATCTAGAGCATTTAAAACAGGTATCAACAGAGTACGAGTTTGCAAGGAGTTTCAACTCTTATATAGATTCATATTGCTTTATGGTCATAGCATCATCTCCTTTTCTCCCTCACTACCTCTCGGGTCTGCATATGCCTTGGGGGCTTTCAGAAAATTTAGAGACCCCACATCTTGATCACATTACTTTCTGCTCTAAAGAATGTGTCCCATGTTTTACAAGTTTTTATCAACATCAGTTCATGCAGAGCTATGTGAACTCATATGGAGCTCAAAACAGTTGCCAAGGCTAATATGGAGTGTAGTGGACTTGGCTATCGAGGTTTTGAGGCTTGGTAGGAAGAGGTTTGCGATAAATAGTTAATGATGCTTTCAGTACCTGGATATTGGGGAGGCTTCAGCCATGGTCAAAGGCTTACCAGAACTTATTGAATACCCTGAAGAGGGTCCAGAGATTGGTTGTGGTAGGGAGAATACGTGGCGAGCACCTCTATATAGAGAAGCTGTCAAGAAGGTGTTGGCAGAGGTTAAACCAAGCTAAGGTTATATACTGTGCAGAGCAAAGTCACTGAGTTGGTAAGGTGATTTGCAGTGCTTATTGAGAGAGTGAAGCTTAGTTTTGTTCCAGGACTGGAGGTTGAGTTTATTGATAGGGATAGAGCCATTGAGCAAGTTCTTGAGTGGGGTGAGAAGAGTACACCATACCCAGTAGTTGTCTTTGGACCTGAGGGCTGCGGAAAAACTGCTTGGCTTAAGCAAGCAGCTGAGATCCTGAAGAAGCAGAGGTTTGATGTTATCTACATTGATCCGCTGCGTAAGGAATTCATTGCTTATACAGATATTAAGGAGGTTGTAGATAAGTTACTGGGAGTTGTAGCAGATGCAACTAGTTATGCACCTATTAAGCTAGCTGACTTAATCATTTACTTAGCTAATCAGCTTCTGAAGAGGTGGAAGAGGAAGAGGATTGCTGTACTAGCTGACGATGTGTTTCAAGCTATTGGTATTGAGAGGTCTGAAGCCTACGTAAAGGCACTTCTAAACACTATTGAGTATCCTCCAGAGCCATATGAGAAGATAGTCATCATTATTGCTACTAGTGAGGGAGTCTCTAGAGCTAGGATTGGTAGGCATAGGTGGGCAGAGATAGTGCCTATGTGGAACATGAGTAGGAAAGGCTTTGAGAAGCTCTACAATAGGATTCCGGGGACTAAGCCAAGCTTTGATGATGTTTGGAGGTTGACTGGTGGGAATCCTGATATGCTTCGAAGGCTTTACCTAAGCGAATGGAGTACAAATGCTTTAATTAAGAGCTTTATCAAGTTGAAGAAACTAGATGTATTCGTTTTGTCTCTGAGTAGCGATGAGAGGTCATGGCTTTGCGAAGCTGTTGGTGATCCAGACACCCTCTACTCTAGGGAGAGGATACCTCTGCTTTACAAACTCTTAGAGCTTAACCTAATAGTTGATGAGATAGAGTTTAGGGATCCTGAGCTATGGATTGATGAGCCACCGCCTGAGAAAGAGCTTGAGCTAGGAATAGGGAAGCTAGCTGCATGGCAAACACCATTGCATAGGGAAGCAGTTAAGAAAGTTCTTGGAGAGTGCAGATCTGTATAAGGGTCAGCTTTACTACTTTGATCCATACACTCATCTTTGTCTTTCCTCTATTATTCCATAGGTGATAGGGTATAGCTCTGAATGTAACTCTCCTCCTTATCCTCGGAGGCTCATAAGGCTTGTAAATATTTTGATTTTTTAGATGTTTTAGCTGGATTCACATAAACTGCTTTAATTCCGTAGACCATGGCTTTGTACTCCGTAAACATCTGAACTCTTCTATAGCACCACAAAGACTTTTCCCACGAGAGCTTGTAACAATGTTCACCATTCTCTCTAAGCCTCTCCAAATCCTCAAAGACTATTAGAGCTCTATACTCTTTGGCTATCTCTGCAAGTTTTTTAGATGATCTATGGGCTGAGTTCACCAATATATTCCTAGCCTTATTAAGCCACCTACCCCTAACCCACTTTATGGATCTCCAAGAATTTGGGTATTTCCTCTGCAAATCTTCAGAAAGTTTCTTTAGGTGTAGAACTCTCTTCAACCCTTTGAAAGGTGTGATGCTAACTGCAACTAGGCTTCCATTCAAATCTAGAGAGTGAAAGGATTACACGGGTAAAAAGAATAGGAGATAGACACAGATTGGCTTGAAGAACATGGATTCACACAGCTTCTAGGACTTAAAGAACAGAGAAAGAAGTGATTGTTTCATCGAATTTCAACATCAACTTTATGGAAGTAGCTAGCTGGGGACTCTTCTCAACGTATTGCATTGTTTAGGTGGTGAAAAATTTGCTACTGCAATGATTTATCGCTTAAGCTGATAGGTTACGACAAGGACTTAGCGGACTTCATGGTTAGATCTGTGCAATAAATTTTTTAAATTGGGTTTATGCTCACACTGCTGGTGTGTTGTAGCAATGTCTACGAGAGCTATGGTTTTACTTGTTTTGGGGGTGGTGCTGTTTGTTATTGGGTGGGCAGCTTTAATTAGTGGTGTTGAGTTTAAGATGTGTTCAAGCTATGTTCAAGTGCCAAGTCAATTTGTTGGGAGGTTGAGCCCTAGCTATTCTGAGTGGTATTATTGGAGGAATGTTGTTGTTAACCTTTCTAATGTGTTTATAAGGGCTGGGGCTCCATTTAGCTATCGTTTCTCTGTTAATCAAACTGTTGGCTATATTTATATTGAGCTGGAGGGTGATGTGAAGAAGGAGAATTTTAGTGGTTTTCTATCCATCCTAAACACTCTAACTAATGAAACAGTTATATACACTACTCTAAGCCCTGAAAAATCTGTTGCTGGTAGAGGTCTTAACACAACGCTGTTCTTCATGAAGTCCCTGGATCCTGGGAACTACACTCTCACACTTAAACTTGACAGCGATGCAGAGATAAAGAAGCTGTTGATCCACGGACCCAGCTCTAGAGAGGTGACTGTGCAAGCTATTGAAATAACACTTACACCTAGTGAGAATGGCTATGAGCAGATAAAGATAGACTATGTTTGCGGCGTAGATTTTTCAAGAGCTTTAACAGCCTCTACACTTGTTGGTCTAGGAGTAGCAGCTATAATGGCTGGAGCACTGCTTGAAGCCTATAGAAAGCCTTATAGAATTGGTGAAGTGGGTAAGAAGACTGCGAGGAGGAGGTAGCAGTGGTTAAAATAGTTTTTCTCGGTGTTGGTGGGTGGATATCTGATCCACTACTAGGCTACGCATCATTTGCCGTGATTAGCTCTACCTCCAAATGGCTTTTGGTTGAGGCTGGAGAAGGTGTTTACAGATCTATGAGACTCTGCAACATTGAATTAGATGAAAAGCTTGTAGGAGTTGTAGTAAGTCATAGACATGGGGATCACATCCTCGGCATACCCACATTACTTCAAATAGCAAAACACAGAGGGTTAAAGAAGATGAGAATAGTGTCTATAAGAAACGCACTGGAAGCCATAGAGCAACTAATAAATGCTTCTGGATCCCAAAACACAGTGGATATAGTTGAGTTTATTGAAGCAGGGTTTGGGGAGAAGATAAAGTTGGAGGAATTCGAAATAGAGCTTCTAGAAGCTATACACACATTACCAGCAGCCTCTCTAAAGATCTCCATCAATGATAAGTGCATTGTATATAGCGGAGACACTGTATACAACCCAAAACTAATTCAATTTGCAAAAAACTGCGACATACTAATACACGAAGCTTCAGGCCATAACATAGATGCACATAGATATGGGCACAGCACCTACGAAGACGCTATAGAGCTTGCCATTAAAAGCAATACAAAAAAGCTTACACTTATACACTTCTACCAATGGCCAAATCCAGTAAAGACACCTATAGAAAAAGAACTAGAGATTCTAACACCCTACCCATGCCAAGAAATAGAACTCTAATACACAACACCACACAAGCTTTAAGTAAGGTTTCTGTAGACTTAAGGTAGCTGTTTACGACCACCCTTAGGCTCATCACACTACTTCCGAGCCCCCTCACCAATATTCTAGAGCTGTTCTCAGAGACCCAGGTAACTAGGAGGTTTGCAAGCCATACAATTTATAAACATAGCACTAGTATACATTATATATGTAGCTCTGAATAGACTTGTGAGCTGCTCCAAGAACCTTCACGCTTCAGAGTAGGGGAGGGGGTCGATGTCCCTATTTTGAAGAGCGAGGTCTCTAGCAAAGGGTGAGATGACTATGTTTGAAGAAGAGTTTATTGGTGTTGAGTGGGTTAAAAAGGTTGAGGAGTTGTTAAAGGGGTTTGGGGCTAGGTTTGAGGCTGAGGAAAGTGTTAGGATACATGTCGGAGATGTAATAGTCGAGGTCTCGGAGAGTGGAGGAGGCTTTGCAATTGCCCTAAGTATTGAGATTCCGAAGAGCCTCAGCCTAGAGGATGTAGATAGATGTGCAAATGCATATAGAGACATGCTAAAACTATTAGTAAAGTCAGGTGCAGAGCCTAGTTATGAGCTTGACACTAGCATTGGCTATACATTCCTAAGGGCAACTATTGAGCTTAAAGATGTTAGCGAGGTTCTTGACTTATTAAGGAAGATGCTGAGTTGAATTACAAAACATTTTTTAATCTCTATGCAATGTATGCTTTTCAAAATGTAATAGTGAATGGCAAAAGATTTTTATATGAATGCATTGATTTATGTATACAATTACAAGAGTATTTTAAGAGAGTTGAAACCTGGGGGCAGCTTTATTATCAGCACTATTTTTGTCTCTATGTTTTGAAATTGTTGTATTATTTACTTAGAATTCTCTACTTCTCGGTGTAGAGCCAGCACTTCACTCTTCTACCTCCTACAATAGTTACTGGCGGTTCTCTCTCTCCACATATTTTTGTTGCATATGGGCATCTTGGGTGTAGCCTGCAGCCCTGTGGTGGGTTTGCAGGGTCTCCTATTTCTCCTCTTAGCACAACTCTCTCTATTCTTAACTCTTCTGCTAGTGGTATTGCTGAGATAAGTGCTTTTGTATATGGGTGTAGGGGGTCTTTTATAACATCTCTTGAAAAGCCTTCTTCAACTAATTGTCCTAGGTACATAACACCAATTCTCTGAACAAGTAAACTCACTAACGCAATATCGTGAGATATGAAGAGCAGGGCTTGGTTAAACCTCTTCTGAAAATCTGAAATGAGGTTAACTATTGATGCTCTTATAGAGGCGTCTAGATTGCTTGTAGGCTCATCAGCAACTATGTAATCTGGCCTCAGTATCATTGCCCTTGCTATAGCTACTCTCTGTAGCTGTCCTCCGCTTAAGTGTTGTGGTCTCCTCCCCAGGTACTCGTCTGCTGGTACTAGCCCAACATCCTCCAGAATCCTTGCAGCTTCTTCAAGAGCCTCCCTCCTATCAATGCTGTTATGAATTAGTAGAGGTTCTGTGAGGGTCTCTCCAATTGTGTAAAATGGGTTTATAGAGCTGTAGGGGTCCTGGGGTATTAACTGCATTCTCTTTCTCAATTTGCGTAAGTATCTTTCAGGGAGACTCGTTATATCTATTTCATCAAAAATAACCTTACCTGCTGTGGGTTTGTAAAGCCTTAGAGAAACCCTGCCCAGAGTTGATTTTCCAGAGCCGCTTTCACCCACTAAACCATATACCTCACCTCTTTCAATACCAACACTCACTCTATCTATAGCCCTAAGTCTAGACCTCTTCAGAATCCCCCCTACTTCAAACTCCATAACTATTTCGCTTAGCTCAACAAGCGTCATAGAGCTTTCACCAGATGGCATTTAACAAAATGATTCTTCTCCACTTCACTTAGTATAGGTTTTACAGTTCTGCACCTCTCAGTAGCGTATGGGCATCTTGGGTGAAATATGCAGCCCTTTGGAGGGCTTCTCAAGTCTGGTGGATAACCGGGTATAGAGCTGGGGAGTTTTTCTGAACCTATTCTTGGCATTGAGGAGAGCAAGCCAACTGTGTATGGGTGTAGAGCTCTCTTTGCAAGCATACTCTTTTCTGCTAGCTCCATTACCTCACCGCCATACATTATCATTACCCTATCTGCTCTCTCTATAGCTAACGCTATGTCATGCGTTATGAACATTATGGATGTCCCCCTCTTCTTAACATCATCAAGTAAATCCATTACCTGCCTCTGGATTACAACATCGAGTGCTGTTGTCGGTTCATCTGCTATTACTAGCAGTGGGTTGAGAGCTATAGCCATTGCTATAGCTACTCTCTGCTTTTGCCCGCCTGAGAGCTGATGTGGATAAGCGTTTGCAAGGTTCTTAGGAACTCCAACAGCTTCCAGCATTTCCTCCGCTATGATTCTACCCCTCTCAGCATCTATGCCGTGCTCAGCTAGGAATTCTCTAAACTGGTCTAGAACTCTTCTTAGCGGGTCTAGAGTTGTGAATGGGTCTTGAAAAACCATGGAAACTTTGCCTCCTCTAATCCTCCTCAACTCCTCTTCGCTAAGCCTCAGAATGTCCTCTCCATCCAACACAATTCTCCCCCTCTCCACAGCACCACTCCTGGGCAAGAGCCTCATAATCGCATAACCCAGAGTTGATTTTCCAGAGCCGCTTTCACCCACCACGGCCAGCATCTCTCCTTTTATAACGTCAAAAGTCACTCCAGAAACAGCTGATATGATACCTCTTCTAGTGTAGTACTTGACATAGAGATCCTCTACTAAAAGAACTTCACTCACCCTCCTTCACCACATAGCTTTGTGAAACACCTTCACTGAGAAGTGCAAAGCCTAGTGCTAGCAGGGTTATCATACCCCCTGGGAAGATGAGCATCCACCAAGCTCCTGAAAGTATGAATCCCCTGCCCTTATACAAGTCAAATCCCCAATCTGGTGTTGGAGGCTGAACAGTTAGCCCAAAGAAGCTTAGTGCAGCCTCAGTTAGCACAGCATCTGCGCTGTTCATGCTAAAGACCACAACGAGTGTTTGCGTTAGCTGAGGAAGTATGTATCTCGCCATTATTCTTGTTATTGGAAGCCCTAGAGCCCTCGCCATTTCCACGAAAGACTCGTTCTTTATACTCAGCACCTGACCTCTAACCATTCTGAAGTACGTGGGTATATATGTTATGGCTATGGCCACAGCCGCATTAAATATGTTGGGGCCTAGAGCTACTGAAAGCGCTATTGCAAGGATTAGTGAGGGGAAGGCGTATATAGAGTCCATTACAAATGAAAGTATTTTATCTAGAATTCCACTGATATAGCCGCTGACAAGCCCTAGCACAGTGCCTATAACGCCACTTAGGATAACAGCTATTAGTACAACTACAACCACTGTTCTCGCTCCATAAACCACTCTAGAGAAAACATCTCTACCAAGATTATCTGTACCCATTATGTGTAGGGGGTTCGGAGACTCGAGCTCCATTCCAGAAGCCTCAACAGGTGAGTAAGGGGCTATGAAATCTGCTAGCAGGGCCATTAAAACTATTACCAGTATCACTGCTAGCCCTATTACAGTATATATATTTAGGGTCATCAGTACCTCACCCTGGGGTCAATAAGTGCATAGGCTACATCAGTCATGAGGCTTATAACACCCACAAGAAAAGCAAATAGTATTACAACAGCTTGTATAGCTGTGTAATCTCTATACATAATCTTGTCGACAAGGTATGTGCCAAGCCCGGGCCAGTTAAACGTGGTTTCTGTAAGAACAGCTCCACCAAGGAGTAACGCAAATTGTAGCCCTAGATATGTAACTATGGGTATGAGGGCATGCTTAAACACGTGCCTTGCTATGACCTCTTCTCTCACACCCCTAGCCCTATAAGCCACAACAATTTTTGATCCCAGAACCCTCTCCATATTGCTTAGCGTGAGCCTTGCAAAAGGCCCTGAAAGTACAAGGCCTAGCGTCAGTGATGGGAGTATTATGTGTTTAATTGCATCTGCAAAAGCATTGAAATCACCTTGAAGCAGAGAGTCAATTGTGTATAAACCTGTTATAGAGTTTATGTAGATCCCTGGAGAGAGTCTTCCACCTGTTGGAAGTACTCCGAGCCAGCGGCCAAAGAGGAGCTGTAGAAAGAGTCCTAGAGCTGGTATAAAGATTATATAGGTTATGGATCCATAGAGCCTGGCGATGTGCTTCAAAGCAGTACCCCTACTTTTTCCAGCTACATAGCCAAAACCCACACCTAGAGCAAAGCTCATGACCATAGCCCATATAGCGAGCTCTAAAGTGGCTGGAAATTTATCTGCAATGTCGTTAGCTATAGGCCTACCCCTTATAATCATAGAATACCCCATATCCCCCCTCAAAAAATTGATTAAATACTCAAAGTACTGCTGATAAAGAGGTTTATCCAGCCCCAATTCCCTCATCAATGCCTTTAGCTGCTCTTCAGGAATGTTCTTAGTGCCGAGAGCTGCCAATACTGGGTTTCCAGGTAGCACTCTTAGCACTATAAATACTAGCGTGTAGAGAAGCAGTATTGTTGGTATTATGAGCAGAGCTCTGAAAGCTATGTACCTAGCTAAACCCATTTTCTACACCATTCAACACCTAATTGATGTGTTTATCTCAATGTATCTGTACAGCATCTATATACAGACTTAATATGTTTTAAATTCAAATAGCTTTATATAGTTCTCTATATACTTTAATTAAGCATAAAGGTGTAGAATATGAGTAAAAAGCTTTTAATTGCAATCATAATAGTTGTAGTTTTAGCAGTAGCCATAGCAACCTATTACTTCACATACCTTGCTCAGCCAAAAAGAGTTGCAGCACTTGTAATAGGTGTTACTGATAAAGTCACAGATATAGATCCTTCCAATGCTTACGATTTCTTCACATGGGAAGTGCTTAGCAACACTATGGAGGGGCTTGTGAAGTATAAGCCTGGTACAGATCAGATTGTGCCAGCCATCGCTGTTAACTGGACTGTTGAGGATGGGGGCAGGGTTTGGATATTTAAGCTTAGAAACAACGTCAAGTTCTGTGATGGAAGGTCTGTAACTGCTCAAGATGTTGTGCGAAGTGTTAAGAGGGTTATGAAAATAAATGGAGATCCTGCATGGCTTGTCACAGACTTTGTCGATGATGTTATAGCTTTAGATGACTATACGGTGAAGTTTGTATTAAGTAAGCCCGTGGGCTACTTCTTATCTGTTTTAGCTACACCACCCTACTTCCCAGTGCACCCCAGCTACCCAGATGATAAGATAGTTAGTGATGCTACTTGGGGCGGTGCAGGCCCCTACTGCATAAAAGAGTTTAAGAGGGATGAGTACATGGTTCTAGAGACCAACCCGTATTACTATGGTGAGAAGCCAAAGACTGGCAGAGTTATTATAAGGTTTTACAGGGATGCAACATCACTTAGACTAGCTATAGAGAATGGTGAGGTGGATATAGCTTGGAGAACCCTTAGACCACAGGATTACGTGGACCTAGCTAAAAAGACTAATCTAGTTGTTGAGAGGGTGCCAGGGTCATTCATAAGATATGTTGTGATAAATGTTAATATGAGCCCAGTAAACAATGTGTTGGTGCGAAGAGCTATAGCTGCCGCTATAAACAGGAGTGAAATAGCTTCAAAAGTATTCTACGGTGCTATGGAGCCTCTCTACAGCCTTGTTCCAATGGGTATGTGGAGCCATATAGATGTGTTTAAGAATGTATATGGTGAGGGGCCTAATCTAGAGCTTGCAAAAAGCCTTTTGAAGCAGGCTGGTTATAGCGAAGCCAATAAGCTGAAGATAGAGTTGTGGTATACACCCACACACTATGGCGATACCGAAGCGGATGTAGCAACACTGCTCAAGACACAGCTAGAGGCAACAGGGCTCATAGATGTAACGATAAAGAGTGCTGAGTGGTCTACATATGTAGATAATGCAAGGAATGGTAGAATGATGCTCAGCTTACTTGGGTGGTACCCAGACTACATAGATCCAGACGACTTCCTAACACCATTCCTAAAAACAGGTGCAAATAAGTGGACAGGTTCTCGATACTCTAACTCAACAGTAGATCAGCTACTAGAGCAAGCATCGATAGAGGTTGACCAGGCAAAGAGAGCACAACTCTATGAACAAGTGCAAAAGATATTAGCAGATGATGTACCATTCATACCGCTGTTGCAAGGAAGCCTCACCATAGTCCATAGCAAAAATGTTGGAGGAGTACAGCTAGGACCTACAATGCTACTATACTACTACACAATATATAAAAGCTAAATACGATTAGCAATCAACTTTATTTTTAAACGTTTTTCAATTCAGTACATGCCAATCAAAAATATATCCCTATCTCAAAATAGCAGCTCTCCATCATTTTAATACTGCGTCTAGGCCTCCACTCTACCTCGCTCAATGAGCTTCACTACTTTTGATGCTAGCTCTCTAATGGTCTTTGCAGCCTCACCATCTCTTTCAACTAGTATGTAAGGTGCTCCTCTATCAATAGCCTCGTTTATGTATGGATCTAGAGGTATCTTGATTAGTACTGTTGTGTTGTATTTTGAGGCTAGGTGTTCACCACCTATTTTCCCCATGATGCTTGTTTCTCTGCCGCAGTGAGGGCACTTGAAGTAGCTCATGTTCTCCACTATTCCCAGAAGCCTTAAGTTTGTTGAAATGGCGAAGTTTATGGCTTTGGCAACAACAACCTCGCTCAGAATGTTTGGTGCTGTTACAACTATTGCATAGGTTTCGCGTGGCATGAGCTGCGCAATTGTGATTGCTATGTCCCCTGTCCCTGGAGGCATATCGACAACTAGATAGTCTCCAGAACCCCACTTAACTTTTGCCATAAGCTCTATTATTGCTCTCGAGGCTAGAGGACCCCGCCAAACAATGGGAGTCTCAGGCGCATCGACTATGAGATTCATGGCCACAACCCTCAGCCCGAGAGGGCCTTCAGCAGGTAGTATTCTCCCCTCTTCATCAGCCTGAAGCCTTACACTCTGCAAACCCAGGAGCTGTGGTATGGAGGAGCCATAGATGTCTGCATCAAAGAGCGCAACATTCTTACCCATTTCAGCAAGGGCTAGTGCAAGCATTGAAGACACAAAGCTCTTACCAACACCACCCTTACCACTAATCACAACAATCCTATGCTTAAAGCTAGCAAGATTTTTCCTAGCCTCTTCATGGAGAAGCATAGTATTCTGCAACACTTGGCTATGCAAACCCATGTTCAACGCCAGCAAGATTAATAATATGCAACACAAAAATAAGTGTTCTTCCACATAATAATAAACAGTGCTGTAACATAAATAATGAGATGAACGTACTTCTACAAAACATTCTGCTCTAAAGCATTGCAAATAGGTAGTATGAGGAGTGTTTTGGATAGCGAAATTGTAGAGCATATAATCTCTATTAATGCTCTCAGCACCTTTAAGCTAGCTAAAGCCTATGCTCAATAGATAGAGCTGCTATTTTAAGCATTGAGAGGAGAGGGCTAGCGAATAACCTCTGAAGATGGTCTCCATACTTCAGAGCTGGGATGGGGCCAGAAACCCTTCTAGCTTAAAAAATATGTGTTTATAGAGATGCGCGTGGATATAGCTGACCATATTTTTTGCCAACTTCGTTAGCCACTTTCATTAGGGCTATCATCTGCTCTTCTGGGATTTCGTATGGGAGTCTCAAGTATTCTGTAGTTGTCTTCAGCTTTTCCACAACTTTGCGCAGATCTTCATCTGTTACCTCTCTTAAACCAAGTTCTTCGAATGTGACAGGCAGCCCTACTGAGTGAGCCCATTTAATGTACTCAACAGCCTGTTCAAGAGTTCCTTCAGTAAGTATCTCTACAAGTGTTCCAAAAGACACCATCTCCCCATGGTATTGCACAGGCTTCATCTTCTTCTCCAAGACGCTCAGAGAATTGCCTATGGCGTGCGCAAACCCAGTTCCACCATTCTCAAACGCTAAGCCGCTTAACAAGGTATTTGCATACACTACCAGGTCTAGACTTGGTGTTACAGATTTCAATTTAGCTGCTTGCATAGCTGCTACTCCATGTTTTTGCAGTATTTCCCACAAAAGCTTAGCTATATGAAGTGGTAAGTCAAAGGACTTTAAAGGCTCTACACCCTTCATCTTCTCATAATCCATGAATACATGTCCAGGCTTGTTGGCTTGGAAAAGAGAGCGTATCTCCCAATAATGCGACGCAGCATCACCCATGCCAGCAGCCAAGAACCTCGCAGGTGCACCAGCAATGACCTCCGTATCCACGACAACCATATCAGGGTTCTTATAATGATTGAGAACCTCGAGAAACTCCCCCGGATAAGGCTCTGTATAAACAACTGAAATAGCTGATGTAGGAGCATCTGTAGATGCAATAGTGGGTACCATTATAGCGGCAAGCTCATTTGGAATAGCAACAGCCTTTGCAGTGTCCAGAGTCTTCCCACCACCAACACCAACAACCATGTCAACGTTGTTCTCCAAAGCTATCTTAGTAACCCTATTGATCTCCTCCCAACTGCACTCCCTATTAAAAATGACATAGACATAGTCTATACCATAATTCTTCAAACTCCTCTCAATAACATCCCCAACAATGCGCTTAACATCAGAATCAGATAACACCAAAGCCTTCTTACCGAACCTCCTAACCAATCTACCTAGATAATTCAACACACCCCTGCCCTGCATATACGTCCCAGGAGCTCTAAAACCACGGACATAGAACGTGGAAAACGTTGTTATGGGCTCAAACATGTATCAACCCCTCTTCCCACTTCATAAAGTATCATTGTTTTGCTAGCTTTTAAATCTTCTTCACCTCATGTTATAGTTACTGATTGCATGTTTCAGCATCTACAATACTGTGTAGCCTCCATCAACAATGATGTCTGCTCCTGTGACATAGTTCGAAGCATCTGATGCTAGAAATAGTACTGCACCCACTATATCATGTGGCTTTGCAAATCTGCCAAGTGGTATCATAGACCTCCATAGCTCAGCATATTTAGGCTCCTGTTTGAGTAGTTTTTCAACAAGTGGTGTAAGTGTGTATCCTGGACTAACACTGTTGACATACACATTGTATTTAGCCCATTCTGCAGCCAGGCTTTTTGTTAAGTGTATAACCCCAGCCTTAGACGTATTGTAATGTGATTGGGGTTGTGGAGTATTCACTATGTGTCCCGACATGGAAGCGATGTTTACTATTTTTCCATACCTCTGCTTTATCATGAACTTGCCGACAACCTGACTCACTATGAATACTGATGTAAGGTTTGTACGCAGCATTCTATCCCAATCAGCTAGACTCATTGATTCAGCAGAGACCCACTGGCCAATGCCATGGCAATTCACTAAAATGTCTATCCTACCAAACTCTCTAATAATATCATCAACAGCTTTAGCTACATCACCATAGTTACACACATCAACTACAAAAGCTATCACCTTTCTCTCAGGGAACCTCTCCTTAAGGAAGTTCTTCACCTTCTCAAGATTTTCAGCGCTCAAATCCATTAGCGCAATATCTGCACCAAACTCTGC
>JAPWTX010000049.1 GCA_028275825.1 Ignisphaera sp.
AATAGTGGAGGGATCAACAAACCTTATAAACCTATATGAAACTAGAAACAGCTACGAAGGGCATTGTTGGTGTCTATTAAATATGTAGTGAATTAAGTAGGTATTGTGTTGTAATTACTTATATAGCTGTGTCTGGGTCTTGGTTTTAGAATAACTCTTTAAACAATGCAATGTGAGGATAGAAGCTGTCTTTGGTAAGAAACTTAAGGGTGTTTATAAGAATTTGCTGAAGATGTAGAGATGCAATTGAACTACTAGCCTTTAGGTTATTGGGAGTTGCAATTTATCAATATTTAATTTTTTGATTAGTTAATTACTAAGTATATAGTGGCAATGTTAGAGACTTTTGAGGTGATGTGTAATTGACTTGTGCACAGAGGAGAATTTAAACAGGTTTAAGAGTTATGATAAGCTTTTGGATTCTTTAAGAAGTAAGAGATTTGTTGTTGTTATTGATAGTGAGACAGGGCTTGTTCTGCACGTATTTAAAGGTGTTGATAGGGATTATATTGTGTCTCCATGTAAGATGTGTACATGTAGTGATTTTGTGATCAATTTTTTGCTAGGTAAAAGGGGGTATCCTTGTTACCATGTAATCGGCTTCCATATAGCATTGAAAGAACAGAGATTTGTTGAAATTACACTAAGTCATGATGAAGTAAAGGAAATGGTGCTAGAAATAGTCTTAGAAGGTTTTTCAAAACTCTTAAGAAGAGCTCTTTCTAAGTAAAAGTCTTAAAACTATTTAACCTAGCCCTAGAGACAACTCCTTTAAGAGTGATACAATGGGTTTCGCTGTATGAGGTATAGAGGGAGGGTCTATAGGTTAATAGAAAGAGAATTGAATGCAGGTTCCAAACTGCATTTCACATTGATAGACCCTGAGAAAGTGCAGAATATGGAATGGCTCTCTAAGGTGTTAAAAAGAGTTGTAGATGCTGGTACAGATGCTATTATGATTGGTGGTAGCCTACAGGTTTTTATTGATGATGTTGAAAAAATGGTTGCAGTTGTAGAGGAATTCAACAAACCATCAATACTTTTTCCAGGGAATTTAACAGGTTTAGCTCGAAATGCTGATGCCATACTATTTATATCACTACTCAACTCTGACAATCCATATTATATAATTGGTGCTCACGTAGTAGCAGCTCCATTGATAAAGAGAATAGGGTTAGAGGTTTTACCTACAGGTTACATTATCGTAGGTAGCTGGGACACCTCTGTAAGTGTAATGGGTAGAGCTAGACCTATACCCTATGATAAACCTAGCATAGGCGCGGCACACGCTCTTGCAGCAAAGTTTCTTGGAATGAAATTTGTATATCTAGAAGCAGGCTCAGGAGCATCACAACCTGTACCACCAGCTTTCGTGACCACCGTTAAGAAGGCTATTGAAGATACTGTACTTATTGTAGGTGGTGGTATAAGGTCTCCTGAGAAGGCTGTAGAGATTCTGAAAGCAGGTGCAGACATAATAGTTACAGGTACTGTTGTTGAAGAGAGACTTGAGGATGCTATAAAAATAATTGAAGCTGTGAAAAAGAGATGATTTAGCAGTATGCTTATCTACTAATGGCGCTTCTGACATTTCATTATTCTGAAGTGCAATGCTTTTAGCTGTAAACATCTACCAAGGGTTGTTTCCATCAACATATCAGCTTTATAAGGATTCATGACACCTCCTACTTGAACCTCTTTCAAGCTTACAGCGAAACTCTCAACAATTGCATGACATTATTCAACAAGTACTCAAATCTCTTCCAAGTTCATATCAGTCTTAGGAGATAAGAATTTTTCTAATGTTTTCTAGATAAGGAGGAGTTACAATACCTTTTTCTGTTACTATACCTGTTACCAGATCTGGGGATGTTATATCAAATGCTGGATTAAGCGCTTCAACATCTTCAACAGTTATCAGAACCTTGTTCAAAACACGTTTAACCTCATCCACACTTCTCTCTTCAATTTTAACATCGCTAAGTTTAGACTTCACATCTATTGTTGATGTTGGGGCTGCGACATAGAATGGTATGCCATGTCTCTTTGCAGCTATAGCTATGGTGTAGGTACCTATTTTGTTTATAACATGACCATCTAGAAGAATTCTGTCTGCGCCTACAATAACTTTATTCACTAGACCTTTGTACATTACATATCCCACCATGTTATCAGTTATCAGGGTTACTGGTATGCCCTCCTTCTTTAACTCCCATACAGTAAGCCTAGCACCTTGAAGTAGAGGTCTCGTTTCTGTGGCTATCACCCTTATTTTCTTACCTTTGTACCAGGCAACCCTGATTACAGCAAGTGCTGTTCCAAAAGCGGATGTTGCAAGAGCGCCTGCGTTGCAGTGTGTTAGTATTACATCATCATCGTTAATAAGCTTCTCTCCTATTTCACCTATCCTAATATTGGTCTCGATATCCTCTCTATATATTTTCAAAGCCTCCTCTACAACAGCCTTTCGAAAACTTTCAGCATCAACGTATTGTATTAGTACAACACTTTTTATTCTTTCAAGGGCCCAGAAAAGGTTGTAAGCTGTCGGCCTAGTTCTGCTAAGTCTCTCTATAGCTTTTAATGCAATAGATCTTAACTCATCTACACGCTCAGTACTAGCATTTACAACTGCTGCAGCAACTGCTAGTGCTGCAGCAACACCTATTGCAGGAGCACCTCTTATCTCCATACCCTCAATAGCTCTAGCAACATGCTCATGGTTATCACTCTCTTCATACACTTCTTGATGTGGCAAGAGATTTGTATTAAGCCACCTAACTCTTCCATTTACCCAGTCAATGGCTTTAACAATTATTGGATACATAACATGCACCAGACCATCATTACAAAAAAGCACTGCAGTATTAAACTTAATACCTCATCTAGTGAAGGTACTGTGTTTAAGTGGAGCAATGCAATGTCATGCAAGTATAAGATTAAGTTTAGATTACTTAAAGATGGGAAAATAGTTGTTGAGTCAATATCTAGTTTGCCCAAGGAGCTTCAAGGAGCTCTGAAAGAGGGGGAACATGTAGATCCTGTACTTGCATTACATTTGGTATTCAATAATATTGCTAGAGTGGAGGGTGAAAATGGTGCTGAGATAGACTTAGCTAAGTTAATTGAAGAAATGCAGAATAGCTTAAGCAGTTCTGCTCTTTTGGTTTTACAGGATTTGATGAAAAGAGGGAGGAAAGTGGCGCCTGGGGCTACAAAAAACGATTTGGTTCTACTAGGTGAGAGGATAGTGATACATGTACTTGATGAAGATGCAGATATAGGTGTAGAGGAGCTTTATAACATGGTTGACAACGCTATTAAGCAGGGCTACAGATTTGTTGTAGCTATTGTAGATATGCATGGAGATGTGACATACTATGAGGTTACCAAAACAAGTTTTCCAAAGATTGAAAGAAGTGGTGAATTTATTTGAAGGAGCTACTTGAACCTATACGTGGCTTTAGAGATTATACACCGCCCGAAAGCGAGGTTTTGACATGGATTTGCAATAGCTTTAAGGAGGTCGCTGAATTATTTGGATATAGGGAAGTTAAGGCTCCAACAATTGAAAACTTCAAGTTATTTGCCTTAAAGTCTGGTGAAGAAATACGGAACTCTATGTATGTGTTTGTTGATAAAGGAGGCAGAGAAGTTGCATTAAGACCCGAGGTCACACCAAGTGTTATAAGAATTTATTTGAGGGAATTGAAGGCATTACCAAAACCCCTGAGGCTTTTCTACATAGCTAATGTGTTCAGATATGATGAGCCTCAGTATGGGAGATATAGAGAGTTTACCCAAGCTGGGGTAGAGGTTTTGGGTGGTGATAGCATATACTATGACGTAGAGCTTATAGAGTTGTTAGAAGAATTTTATAGTAGAATAGGCCTTGATAAAAGAATGTATAAGGTAAATAATGTTGCATTGTTTAGAAAACTAGCTGTGCTTGCAGATCTTAGCAGTGAAGAAACGGAAAAGCTGCTACACTTACTTGACAAAGGGCTTTTTGATGAAGCTGCAAAGGTATTTGAGGCAAAGGGACACCAAAAATATGGTGATGTAGTGAGGCTGCTGGCTTCATCAAGGAATTACTCAAATGCTATAGATAAGGTGGAGTCTATCTTAAGAGATGTTGGTGTGTATCAGGAGGTGGAGGGAGATATCGAAGACCTTGTGAAATACCTAGACATTTTAAAGAGTATGGGTGTCAATGCTGTATTAGACCCTGCTTTTGCTAGAGGTATAGCTTATTACACTGGAATAATATTTGAAGTTCAAGTGCCTGGGATGCCCATAAGTATAGCTGGTGGAGGTAGGTATGACAATCTTTCAGTTGTTTATGGAGGTGATGAATTGAGCTCTACAGGTTTTGCTATAGGTGTTGAAAGGACTATGCTAGCTCTTCAATACTTAGGTAGGGATCTGAGGCTTCTTGCATATAGACCATCACTCCTCTTCCTACTTCTCGATGAATCCATTAAAAGAATGGATTTTGTTAGAGATGCTATAAGGAAACTTAGAGATAAAGGTCTTAGACTACAGGTAGAGATCACCTCGCCAAGTAGAATTGGTAAGTGGCTGGAGTATGCATCTAAATCAGATTTTGATTATGTTATAATAGTTGGTTTAAAAGAAGTTGAGAAGAGAACAGCTATTTTGAGGAATTTGAAGAAATGGAGTCAAGTAGAAGTACCTATTGAGAAACTGGGTGAGAGTGTGCATGAAAACTGAGCAGCAGGTTGAGGATGTATTCCTGTCAAAGGATATGGGTGTAGATAGATTAATAGAGCTTTATAGTAAGGTGCATGGATTCATGGCGGCACACCTTTATGAAGCTATAGAGATAGTTAAGGAAATGAGGGACAGATGTGATACCAGGATATTGTCCTTTACAGGGAACATTGTTGCTACAGGTATTAGAGGAATTATAGCACAGCTTTTGAGGGAAAGGATATTCAATGTTGTTGTAACGACGTGTGGTGCAATAGACCATGATATCGCTAAGAGCTTTGGTGGGAGATATCTAAAGGGATTTTTCGATTCTGATGATAATGAGCTGCATAGAAAGGGGATTCATAGGTTAGGCAATATCTTCATACCTATTGACAGCTATGGCCCGCTCATAGAGAAAGTCACACATGCTATTCTCAGAGAGCTTGTTAGCAAGGATCTTTCTAAAGTGTATGGTATTAGAGAGCTTTTGCATGAAATTGGGAAGAGGATTGATGATGAGAAGTCTATTCTCAGAAATGCTGCAGAAGCTGGCATACCAATATATGTTCCAGGGTTTCTAGATGGGGCTTTTGGGACAGCACTACTAACATTTTCTCAATTCAATAAACTTGTCGTTGATGTGTTTAAGGATGAGAAGGAGCTTGCAGATATAGTGTTTCACTCAAAATGTATTGGTGCTCTAATAGTTGGTGGTGGGATAAGTAAGCATCATACACTATGGTGGGCGCAGTTCCACGGAGGCCTAGACCATGTCATCTATGTGACCACAGCTACTGAGTGGGATGGATCTTTAAGTGGTGCTAGACCTAGGGAGGCGATTACGTGGGGTAAGCTCAAGGAAGGTGCAAGAAGTGTTGTAGTGTATGCTGATGCAACACTAGTTCTTCCAATAATAGCTTATGCAGCTATGTATCAGAAATGACGTTATTCAATTCAATGATAATCAGTATTAAATATTATTGCTTATATTTTCCTCCATGGTAATAATAGGTATAGTAGGTGGAGGCGCTGATTTGTAATGAGTGTGATGGAGAAGTTTAGGAGCATAAGTCCTTCAGAGTTTTTCTATCGAAATAAGGAGATAGCTGGTTTTGCAAATCCTGCTAGAGCATTGTATCAATCAGTTAGAGAGCTGATTGAAAATGCTTTAGATGCAACGGATGCCCATGGCATTCTGCCAGACATTTCAATATCTATAGAGAGGGATGCTCAAAAGGTAAATGTTTATAGAATTTCAGTGAAAGATAATGGTATTGGAATACCGGAGAACTACATTCCTGACGCATTTGGAAGAGTGTTGTTCAGCTCTAAATATGTGCTGAGGCAGACAAGAGGACTTTTTGGGCTTGGGGCAAAGATGGTGATACTCTATGGTCAGATAACTGTTGGGGAGCCAGCAGAAATAATTTCAGCTACAATAAATTCGAAGAAAGTCTATATGTACAAGCTGCAGATAGATATAAAGGAAAATAAGCCCATAGTAATTGAGAAAGCTTCATGGCCAAATAAAACTGGGTGGCATGGGACTATGGTGAGAGTTGCTATAGAGGGGGACTGGGGTAAATCGAAGCAAAAAGTACTTGAGTATGTTAGGAGAACAGCAATAGTTACGCCATATGCCAACATAGTCCTAAAGACTCCTGATGAGGAAATAAAGGTTTATCATAGAGTTACAGATAAAATGCCTCCTCCACCAAGAGAAGCAAAGCCTCATCCACATGGCATAGACATGGAAATGCTTAAGACGATGATAAGTGAGACAAAGATGCAAACACTTGTTGAATTCTTAGCTGAGGAATTTCAGGGTGTTGGCAGGGTAATTGCTGAGAGATTTATTCAGACCTATGGTTTTGATCCTAATGTTAATCCCAAGACGTTAAGCAAAGAGGCTCTTGAGAAGCTTGTAAAGGCATTGAAAGAATTTAACGAGTTTAGAAAACCTCGTTCAGAACACCTATCACCAATAGGTGCAGAGCTCATTAGAATAGGTCTTAGTGCTATACTTAGACCGGAATTTGTAGATGCTGTCACAAGAAAACCTGTGGTTTATGAGGGGCATGCAATTGTGGTTGAAGTTGGCATTGCTTATGGAGGAGCTATAGAACTTTTAGAAGAGCCGCTATTGCTCAGGTTTGCAAATAAAATTCCGCTATTATATGATGAAAAAAGTGACGTGGCTTGGAAGGTGGTTTCTGAGAATATAGATTGGAACTACTATAATATAGCTTTTCCTGCACCAATAGCCATACTTGTGCACATCTGTGGTACTAAGATACCGTATAAAGGTCTTGGTAAGGAGAGCATAGCAGATGTTCCCATAATAGAGAGGGAGATAGAGGAGGGTGTCAGAGCTATTGCAAGATCTTTAAAGCTCTACATCATGAGGAAGCAAAAGGAGGAAGAGACCATGAGGAAAGCAATTACGATCATTAAGTACATACCCGAAGTGGTGAACGCCATGGCAGTATTTGCAAGGTCTAATCCTGAACCTATAGATAGAAATCTCTTAGAGTTGAAGTTATTTGAGCTTATCAAGGCGAGGTTTGGTGACACCTTAAAGAATATTTCATCGCCTAGAGATGTTGTGATGCCTATTGAGTAAGAGGTTTGAAGCTATGAGTGAGGAATATACAAAGAAGCTCATGTCTTCAGTTGATATCAAGGCTAGGATTAAGGCCTCTGAGAAACTTGTCAAGGCGTTCGAGAGGGTTGTGAAGAGTGTTTTAAGTGCTGAGGAACCTAAGCTGATAATACCTAAGAGAACTTTATCTAATACCATATATGATAAGGAGAGGGGGTTGCTACTCCTAGGACCATCTACATTTGAGAGAAGTTTTCTTGATGTTAGGGAGTCTAGGAAGTTTATGCAGACATTGCTCATGGCAAAAATAATATATGAGGCTCTTGCAAACAATGAGTATCCAACAATAAGGGACCTGTTTTACAGAGGTAAGCACAGTATTAGGTATAGGGGTCTTAAGGGGAGAGTTGAAGAGGAGAATACATGGGATGAGCAGAAGGAGAGCGATGCAGTGCTCAGAGACATAGAGGTTTATGTCAATTTGCTTAGAGAAGAGATGCTGATTTTAAGTAAGGAGAAGGGAAAAGTTGTGGGTGATATGAGGATAAAATCTGGTGACGATGTAATAGACCTTAGTAAAATGGGTCACGGCGCATATTCTATAGAACCCACGCCAGACCTTATAGAATTCATTGACGTGAATGCAGATTTTGTTCTAGTTGTTGAGAAGGATGCAGTTTTTCAGCAGTTGCATAGAGCAGGCTTCTGGAAGAAGTATAGAGCAATTCTCATTACAAGTGCAGGACAGCCTGATAGAGCTACAAGAAGATTTCTGAGAAGGCTTAATGAAGAGCTAAAGCTACCTGTATATATATTAACAGATGCAGATCCCTATGGATGGTACATATACAGCGTATTCAAGATAGGCTCAATAACTCTATCCTACGAAAGTGAAAGGCTTGCTACACCAAAAGCGAAGTTCCTGGGGGTTAGCATGACAGACATATTTGGCGATAGCAAGAAAAAGCCTTACCTCTCAGAAGCTGAGAGGAGAAATTTCATAATAAAGGCAAAGAAAGCAGACATTAAACGTGCTCAGGAATTGCTAAACTATGAATGGTTCAAAACAGAGAAGTGGATTAAAGAAGTAAACATATTTCTCAATAAGCAAAGCAAATTAGAAATAGAGGCATTGACAGGAAAAGGACTATACTTCCTGATGGACACATACATACCCACAAAAATACAGACACAGGACTTCATAGAGTAGCTAAGGTAATGACGCAATAAAGATTTAAAGCGGAAACAGAGAAAAACATGTATTAGACGCCGCCGTAGCTCAGCTGGGAGAGCGCCCGGCTGAAGAATAGCCATTCGGATACCGGGAAGTCGGGGGTTCAAGTCCCCCCGGCGGCATATTCTAATCAGCATTACCTAGAGAGCTGTTACAGATTTGTTGATAAGTTTAGGTATTTGTGAATATCTGTAAATGCTTGGCTCTATAGAGTAGGGTTTAAATAACTCTACACTCACCATATGTTTTTGGATGCTCTGCGCTGTGGTGACGTAGAGAGACTCAGGTGGGAGCCCCTATGGTGTTGGGCTCGACCGGAGCCCATGGGGTGTGGATGAGGAGAAAGCCCTGGATGCAACGAATGAAAATAAATTGATGAGAATCTAGGGACAAACAGAAACGCAACCACATTGTTTATTGTAATTTAGGTTGTTTGAGACATGAAGATATATGCCAGCATTACATAAGTTATAAGGAACTCAGATTTTTGGGATTTGCTTTAGAAGTGTGATGTAATGGGTTTAAGGTGGCTGTAGGCTGTTATAAAACATCTTAAATAACTGCTCATAGATGAGCAATAAATGTGGCGATAACCTTATTACTCCTTATTACTCACAGTATAAGTTGTGAAGCCGGGGTGGCCGAGTGGTCTAAGGCGTCGGGCTGCAGCGGTTCCGGCTTTTCACCGCCCGTCGAGACCCGATAATTCCCGGGTTCGAATCCCGGCCCCGGCTCTACACATCTAGCAGTAGTATGTAATGCTATATAGAGAGTAACCTTTGAAATAAAGCTTATAACACTCACACATATAAAAATAAACAAAGGGGCCCGTCGTCTAGTCTGGTAGGACGCCGCCCTGACGAGGCGGAGGTCCGGGGTTCAAATCCCCGCGGGCCCACTTTAAATACCACAACAGTCATCTCTGTCTAAGCACTCTGTTAAAGCGCTTAAACACATCCCTTTAATTTTATGTAGAACTAAGAGAAGTATAAAGGGAGCTAAACAAGGGGGCTCAGCTCTTACATAGGTTCATATATTTGATGTGCTTCATAACACATCTTATTCCCCCTGCGTTGCTTCTTGGGTTTTGCATCTACCTTAGGGGTATTTAGGG
>JAPWTX010000032.1 GCA_028275825.1 Ignisphaera sp.
TATAAAGGGAGCTAAACAAGGGGGCTCAGCTCTTACATAGGTTCATATATTTGATGTGCTTCATAACACATCTTATTCCCCCTGCGTTGCTTCTTGGGTTTTGCATCTACCTTAGGGGTATTTAGGGCTGTTTCGTGGCTGATGTTTGGGAGTTAGGTTTATGATCCCTGACTCTGCTCATTATTACAGCTGTTGATGAGGGGCATTGCCCCAACAAACTGGTTTAGCAGCTCCTGAGAGGTGTGTGCCGTTCACCCCAATGTCCATTGAACCCACTCCAGAGGTAGCTGTGCTGCCAATGAGGGGGTGGGTGAGGAGAAAGCCCTGGATGCAACGAATGAATATAAACCGATGAGAATGAGTATCTAGGGGTAAACGGCTGTCCTAGGGACCTCATGTCCCGGGTTTCTCGGGGGACTTTTTACTCTCCATCCCTCGTAGACATACTGAAACAATTTTTCAAGATTCGTAAACCTTTGGCAATGTAATCTATTAAAGCTATATGAATCTATATCAAACTCAAAATAGCAGCCAAAGGCTTTAGAAAGCCGCGGCCGGGAATTGAACCCGGGACCTCCGCCTTACCAGGGCGGCGCTCCACCAGGCTGAGCTACCGCGGCTCGATAAATTACTATTACTATTAGTATATAAGTCTTTTTACAGGTTTTGTCTTTTTCTAGCCATAAATAGTGTGGCTTTCAATTATAAACATGATAAATATGAAGATCTTGAGCTTTAGAGGTTCTCACGTGTTTTGAAGTGATTTGTATATCTGTAAATGTATATCTTCTTGTCTTCATAAAGATTGGATGTTTGCTATGCTAAACATCTTTGGGTTATCTGCAGTGACATAGAAATTCGGATGGGGGCTTCATAGCGTTGGGCTCTACAGACGTCCATGATGTATGGGCAAAGTGAATGAGCCTGCATAGAGGTACAACCCTGCAAACAGAACTACAGATGCGATTGAGTATTGTTAGCGGGAAATGCTTATCTCATAGCACATTATTTAGAAAGCATTTCATTCTTCTATTCAGTATAATTTATACTACACTTTTAGCACTTTTCTTATCAAGATCTCTAAAAATGCTTAGCTGAAAATTTCTATATTAATATGATTATAGCGCTTGTCTTTTCGATGAAGTTTTTTGTACTACGTTTAGCAAATCTTTCATTGGCTTAACTTCTATATATCCCTCTATCTCAAGATACATCAATATTTTTAATAAATCACCATATGATATGCTGAATTCTTTTTCAATCATTTCCAATAACTCTTTATCTGTAGCTTCTCCTTTTTTCTTTAAATAGTCCAAAATTTTTTGCTGTATCATTCTCTTTACAAACATTTGTCACTATACCTCCAAGAAGTAGAACGCTCTTTAATAAAGACACGGGCGCTTTTATTAAGAGGATGTCTCCCAAATATAAAGCTTACGCATTCAAGGTTACATAAAAGAATTGTATATGCATGTGTATCGCTGAGTTCACTGATGTCATATAATATTCTCAATCCTATCACATGCTTTAAACCAGTTTTTCGAACATTGCTTATACATGTGTGTAGCCACCAGCTAACAATATTTAAAAATATTAAAATTATAGGACTCTATGATACTATAGTGCACAAGGATCTCTTTACTTACCTAGCTAACTTTGAAGTCTTAGTTAAAATTGTTCTAAATCTATTCACCTATCCTAGTGATATACACCACATCAACATTATCTATTTGATCAACACTTCTTACTAAATTCTCTAACTGCTCTGTTCCACCCTCGACGTCCTCTGGCATCACAAAATATAGTTCTAATGCCTTGTAACCAAAGGCTATCTCCACAGGCTCTGACTTAACTAATGCGTATACTGTATCCTTAATTTTCTCATTTATTTTACTCACTATTGGGGTAAAATCCTCTGTAAGTTCTTTGGGATAAGCCCTTATCACTACTATTACTCTTCCAGCCATTTCAACCTTCACCTAAGGACCTTCAAATCCACAGTTAGGGCATTTATAAGGCACACCCATTGTTCTACACTTATAGCATCGCCATATAGTTACAGCTCCACAGTTAGGGCATTTAAAGCTTACAGCCTTCTCATCGGGTGCTATAGGCTTTTTGCAGCTTGAACACACCTTTATATTTGCTGTATCATATAGTACAAGACTTTGTGTACTACTTACTGTAGGCGATGACAGTTTAGCCACCTTTGAAACAATTATATGAAGAAATGTAGCAAGCCTGGATTAAAAAGCGTTCTCCAGCTCATTCCGTCAATTACCTTATATGTTACCTTGCCACAGCTAGATACACTGCAAATTGTAGTGGGATGGAAAATCAAAGCTTATAAATTTTGAACTCCTAATCGGTTATGAAGCAATCTATGGGCTCTGAAGAGTTGAAGATGGTTATTGTTGTTAGAACTGATGTAAAGATGAGTAAGGGGAAGACAGCTGTACAAGTAGCACATGCTGCAGTGGAATGTGTTTTAAAGTGTTTAGAAAATACCTCTTGTCGAGACCTTGTACATATTTGGAGAGAGCAGGGGCAGAAGAAGATTGTTGTCAAGGTCAAGAATCTTGAAGAGCTCTTGAACATAAAAAATATAGCTGAAGAGTTGGATGTGAATATAGCTTTAATAGCTGATGCAGGCTTGACAGAATTGCCATCAGGAACTATAACTGCTCTAGGTCTTGGCCCTGCCCCTTCCCACATCTTAGATAGCATAACGGGGCATCTACCTTTACTATGATTCTAAAATGTGACTTAAAATGATCATAGTAACAGACTACATACTAGACATTTTGCTAGGGCTATACGTTTACACATATCCCATTCTATTAAATACTAGAACGAATTTTGTTGTGGAAGTGCCTCGACCACAAGGCTTCATAGTTAGTGAAATCATTAACAGGGTTTCTGTTAACGAAATTTATGAAAGACTTGCTAAAAATGATGAGCAAACACAAGAGATTGGAACATACTGTGTTTTTATAGTCAAGAAAACTAATATTGATACCCTGACCCTAGCCAAGAAAATGTGCTCAAAACTTTTTTGTAAAACGTTTGAAACAATGGGATTGAAAGAAACACGTGCGATAGCATATCAAAGCATTGTTCTCGTAGGTTGCAAGAAAATTGAAAAAAGGCTTTCTATAAATGATGGCGATGTTAATGCTGATGCAATTCTATGGTTTTGCTCGAATAAAGAACCCTACCTAATTCACAATGCTAATAAATTTCATATAACCATCTTATCTGAAAACCCCTCTGCAATACTATACATTGAGACCATGCTTAAACTACTTGACTCCTATGAATGGTACATACTGAATTTCTTTGGATATCAAAGATTTGGAAGCAGAAGACCTATTACACATATATTGGGCAAGAATTTAATTAAAGAAGATCTCCAAGGCTTCTTAAATACACTATGTAGTTCCTCATCTACACACAGAAACATGAATTCATTAGAAAATGTATTATGCAAAAGCAGTGAAACTAATTTAGAGAAAGTTCTTATAAACATTGCTAACAAACCCCTGTACAGAAGAATTATTGAATTATTTGTTAATGCTTATCAATCTTACCTCTTTAATAAATTGCTTTCAGTAACATGGTTAAAGCTTTTGAACACCTTCTCCATAACAGAAGCCTTAAAGAGATTGAAAAGTGATTATAGATACTTACCCCTACCAGGATATGCTACAAAGGCTAGTGGAGCAATAGCTGTGCTCCTAGACGAAATTCTGGCAACAGAAGACATTGATATGAATTCCTTTTGCCTAAAAATGCTTAAAAACATGTGCTTCTATGGCGACTATAGGGAGAGCCTTACAAAGGCTTCTGAAGTAGTTTACAATAAATATAAGAATGGAATAAAAATGACGTTTCTGTTGCCACCAGGATCATATGCAACAATAGTGCTTAGAGAACTTCTACGTTGCGCCCCTCTACTATATACTTAATACTCCACTATTCAGATGAGGTTCAGCCCTCATATACATTCACATGGTTTTACATAGCTCTGCACTGTTTCATACTCTCCTTCCCCACATCCACACAGGTTTTCAAAGGCTTAGAAACGTTTAGAACAGCCCAAGAACACACAGCTTCTCAAAGAGCTTCTGCCCTCAACCCCCATTAACATGCTAATCAAAATAGCTTTTTCAAAACATGCAAATTTTTTAACAACATAAATCCATGTAAAACCATATGAAACTCAAAAACAGTTAGGAGGATTCAGAGTTCCAAATAGAATACTGTTACTCTGCGTATCAATGTATGATTGCTTACAACTTCGTGATAGCGTGGAAAGAATTACATATTGTGTGAAGCCGCTAAGGATCATGGTACAAGTCTTTTTTTGTCTCTAGGGAATAACGTAACTTCCTTTACACTATTTCTTCCTGTAAGCATTAGCATTAACCTTGCGTAACCCATACCCCAACCAGCATGAGGCGGCATACCGTAATCAAACCATTTAATGAAGTAACTGAAACTCTCAGCATTTAGTCCTCGATCATTTAGAGCTTTGATTAGCTGTTCCTTCAGATGAATTCTTGAACTTCCAGAGGCTAATTCTAAATGCTTCCATACAAGGTCAAAGCTTTCGCTATATATGGGGTCGCTGTCTTTTGGCTTTGTATAAAATGCTCTTATTTTAGTTGGAAACTCTGTGATGAAGTATAGAGGTGTATTCAGAGTCTCATTTAAGAGTCTTAGATGAGTTGCTGACAAATCTTCTCCTATCTCTATTTCAACACCTTTATCTCTGAGCATTTTCACAGCATCAATATATCTCACCCTAGGTAATGGTAATGATATCTCTGGAAGAGAGTGATTCAATGCATGTAAATCATCTTCATTTTCCTGCTTTACACTCTTTATAACTTCATATACTACTTCTTCAAGAATCTTCATAACATCCTCGTAATCCATGAACGCAGCCTCTACATCAATGCTTATGAACTCTGCTAAGTGATATGGAGTATCACTTTCTTCTGCTCTCCAAGCCGGGCCTATTTCAAAAACTCTTTCCAATGATGCTGCTAAAAGCTCTTTGTAAAGTTGTGGGCTTTGCGCTAGGAAAGCTTCTTTGCCAAAGTATATGACTGGAAAGAGGTTTGCACCACCCTCTGTAGCAGTAGCTATGATCTTAGGCGTGAAAACCTCTACAAAACCTTTCTGCCTCAAGACCTCTCTAATCACCTTAAGCACTGTATCACCTATTTTAACAACTGCACGCATTTCGCGACGCCTTAAATCCATGACTCTTTCTCTTAACCTTGTGTCTATATCTGCAGGAACCTTCCCAGACACATCTAGGGGTAGAGGCTTTTTAGCTAAATTAAGTATCTTTATCTCAATAGGTGCAATTTCAGCTCCACGAGGAGCTCTTGGATCCTCTTTAACTACACCCTTAACTTGCACAACTGACTCTAGTGTCAGTTGTTCAGCGATTTCAAGAACATCTTTAGAAGACGAATCCTTAGCTATCGTAACTTGTACAAGCCCACTTCCATCTCTTACAACAACAAATTTCTTGCCCCCCAAATCCCTTATCTGATGAACCCAGCCAGCCATTACAACAGTTTTTCCATGTAATCTCTTATCAACATCTCTACACATTACTGTCTTGTACTTTGTTTCCATTTGAATCACTCATAATATATTGAAAATAAATTGAACCCACAGCTTAAAGCTTTATATAGCTAAGAAATACTTAGAGGTATTTGAATGATGAGCTATGCAGGCCTATTAGAGCAACGATGATGCGACCCCTTTGTCTGACCAAATGTGAAAATCTTATCAAGACTTTTTAACCAGCTATATACAGGAAGTTACAAATAGTCTAGTGGGCCGGTAGCTCAGCTGGAAGAGCGCTCGGTTGGCATCCGAGAGGCCCCGGGTTCAAATCCCGGCCGGTCCACCAAATATACATCTTCATTATAAACAGCTTGCTAATTGCAACAAATTAAAATGATCTTCTGATGCAAGCTAAAAATAGCAAGAATTAGTTTTGGTCGTCTCCAAGTTTATAACCCAGTGCAGCTCCCTAATTACTCTTAAGTCATGTGAGCTCTACATATGATGAGTAGATAGGGGCAATAATTATGTTGTTTGCAAAGCATATGCAGGGTTCTGAGGAGCTTACAAAATTGAGTAAAGCTCCCATGGCTTTACAAGGTGAGGTTATTGAAAATGACTCAATATGAGAAAATGCAGAGCGAGACAAAGTATTTGCAGGTCTCCGAATGTTTGTTTTGGAGAAGCCCTCGTGCATATAATATTCCACAGCGTGAATAATCCTTAGTTGTAGCAAGGTTTAAGCATATGCATGTATTGAATAAAAAAAGGGTTCTACCAATAATAGCTAAGCTGATCAGAGATCTAGACTTGGCAAAAGAATATGATAGAAACTCAATGGATTTTAAAATAGTTGTTCAAAAAATAGGTTACTTGGTTCAAAAAATAGGTGGACTAGATTTTGGTCTCGAATTTGAGTGGCTTTCTAGAGGACCTTATTCTAGGAGCTTACAAAATTATTATCATACAGTATTTCAATACCTTTCACAATATCCTGATAATATTCCTTTAGATGATGTAGAAACTTCAGCTATGAACAGAGTAGAGAACTTGTTGAAAGCCGTTAGAGAGGTTCTTGGCAATCTCGATGTGAGAATACTTGAAGCTGTTGCCAGTTTAATTATGCTATGTAGTGATGTTTATCCTATTCCTGAAGATCCTGTCAATGAATTGGTAAAGAAGAAGGGGCTTTCTAGAGAAATTGTGCTAAAGATATTTAATGTAGTTAAAGAGTATGGCATTTGCATATAAATCTATCATATAAGTTTACATAGCTGGTAAGCAACATACTTCTTATATCTGTAACGAAAGTGATGCTAAATTGCTATATAAACATAGAAATAAGCTACATAGTAAGGCTGGAGCTAAGAAAATATATGATGAGGTTCATGGATACATTGATTTAACTGATGTGGAGCTACAAATCGTTGATACACCACATTTTCAAAGACTTAGATTCATAAAGCAGCTGGCTGTTGCCTGGTATGTATATCCGGGGGCTACTCACACTAGGTTTAGTCATAGCCTAGGAGTCACGCACTTAATGGGGCTCATAGCAGAGAACTTGGCTGACCAAGGTTATATACATTCTTACGAAGATGTGCAAATTCTTCGACTTGCAGCACTACTTCATGACATAGGGCATACCCCATTTAGCCATGCCATTGAGCCTATGTATAGAAATATCACTGGTGTGGGTCATGAAGAGATCTCTAGGCTAATAATATTAAATAGCAACATACGGGATATATTAAATTATTTTGGATACGACCCAAAGACCGTTACAGCTATAATTGAGGGCAGATACAAAGAGCCTTTATACAACCAACTTCTATCTAGTGATATAGATGTTGATCGCATGGATTATCTCATAAGAGACGCTCTTCATACAGGTGTCACTTATGGTATCATAGACCTACATAGAATAATATCCACGCTTGTTATAGATGGAGATGGAAACCTAGCTATACTAGATAAAGGTATTGATGCTCTAGAAAACTTCTATTTAGCAAGATTACATATGTATCGAGCTGTTTACTATCACAAAACAGTTGTAGGCTATGAGACGCTACTTGGAAGGATATATGAAATGCTGTGTCAACACTATAACGATGTTCTCTTACCAAAGTCAGTAAATGACATAAAAAAGCTTATAGCTGAGGGCAGTATAGCGCTATGGCATGATGACTGGCTTATGGGTTATATAGTAAACCTTTACAGAGATCCATCAACACACCAAAAGTTAAAGGAACTTATAGAGGCATTTCTATTTAGAAAAGGCTACAAGGTATTGTTAGACATGTCAAAATTTAGTGATCAACCTCTTGATATAGAGGAAGACAGGGATGTGAATCGCTTGAAAACTATAACGAATAACCTGGAGAGCAACTTGAGCTCTCATGACCTGGCTTTATTCATAGACGATATAAGAGTTGTTGAGGAAGACCCCCATATAACTCCGAAAGTGATCTTGGGAGGCAAGCAATCCATAATGCTCACTAACATTGAAACTAGTGTCATTTCACGCCTGCCTAGGAGATATCATGTGAAACGCTTGTATGTGCTCTCCAAGAATTGGAGCAAAGCCATGGATATTATTCGAAGTAAGGTACGATTAGATGCTTAGACTGATAGGTCTTGGGCTTTCTATAGATACATTGCACTTGGGAAGTTTGAAGAGAATTCTTTCATGCGATGAAATAGTTGTGGATGGCTATACAAGTGTGTGGTTCCCAAGCATACATCTCCTAACGTCTCTCTTGATTCAACTGGGTAAGAAAGTAGTGATAGCTTCTAGAAATAATCTTGAGGGGGGTGCAGCAAAGAGCCTCATCAATAAGGCCTTAGATAAAGAGGTGTGTATACTTGTTGCAGGTGATCCACTTATTGCAACGACACACAGCTCGATAATTACTGAAGCCCTAGCAAGCCATGTTGAGGTAGAGGTAATGCCTGCAACATCAGTATACAATGCTGCAATTTCATTATCGTGCCTACAGGTGTACAGATTTGGAAAAGTGGCTACTGTTGTGAGTCCTAAGAATGGCATTATATATGAGTACCCTTTTAATGTGATAAAAATGAATCGTTCGCAGAATCTTCACACGCTACTTCTCCTAGAAATCGATATAGAAAAAAACTACTATATGAAGCCCCATGAAGCAATAGGAGTACTGCTGAGAATACAGGAAAGATTAGCAGAAAATGTAATTTCGCTAAAAGATATCGTAATAATTTTAAGCGATATAATGAGCTGCAAACAGAGGATATGGATAGTACCAGTTGAAGAAGTTCTTAAAATGCAATCAGAATTTCAACGCAATATCTTGTATACAGTAATAATACCATCAAAGGATCTTCACCCTGTAGAGGAAGAGTGTTTAAATTTGATGAAAAAGAGTAGAATTAATCACCAGTGCATGGTCTGTGAAGAAGACCTAAAGAAAGTTCTACAGATATTTTCTACTCAATAATCTAATCTCTTTTCTGCTCTAAAAGGCAGAAATAGCCTATGTATGTGATTACATTAAGTTTAAATTCTTTTTTCAGTATGTATAATATTTTGGAAAGAGAATTATGGGAGTTAACCTAAGAGATATAATACCAAGTAATTGTAAGTTTGAGCTTACTGATTTGAGGCAGTTGGCTAGGAGAGTTGTAGCACTCGATGGTTATAATGCTCTCTATCAATTTCTGGCAGCTGTGAGGCAACCTGATGGAACGCCATTAATGGATTCAAAAGGTAGGGTTACAAGCCATTTGAGTGGGCTTTTTTACAGAACAATTAATCTTATTGAAGGTGGTATTAAACCAGTATATGTATTTGATGGAAGACCTCCAGAAATAAAGAGGGCTGAAATTGAAAAAAGAGTTATGAGGAAAGAGAAAGCACGCAAGCTCGCTGAAAAGGCTTATGAAGAGGGTGCTGTAGAGGAAGCAGCAAAATATGTGGTTCAGGCAATAAGCTTAGAGAGTTATATGGTCAAAGATGCTAAAGAACTTTTAGATGCTATGGGGATGCCATATGTTCAAGCTGCTGAAGAGGGAGAGGCTCAAGCAGCTCACTTAGCTAAAAAGGGTTTGTGCTGGGCTGTTGGGAGCCAGGATTATGATTCTCTGCTTTTTGGCGCTCCAAGGCTCATTAGAAATCTTACAATATCAGGTAAAAGGAAGCTTCCAGGTAAGGAGGTATATATTGAGATAAAGCCTGAGGTGATAGAACTAGATAAGCTTCTAAAAAGCTTAGGTATAACACGTGAACAGTTAATTGACATAGCTATACTGATTGGCACTGATTATAATCCTGACGGAGTTGAAGGTGTAGGTCCTAAGACAGCATTACAGTTAGTGAAGACGCATGGCTCTTTAGAAAAGATATTAAAGCATCTTCCTCAGGCGAAGTTCCCTGAAGATCCACTCAAGATAAAGTCTTATTTCCTTAATCCTCCAGTGGTTGACATTGGTAAAATTGAGTGGAATGAGCCAGATAAGGAGAGGATAATAGAAATCTTAGTAAAGGAGCACGATTTTTCTCTTGATAGAGTTGAAAATGCTATTAAAAGGCTTGAGAAGGGTTATAGAGAGTATATAAAGTCAGGTGTAGCTAGCTTGGATGTATGGTTCAAGAAATGATGTGAGGAGCATAAATATGATTTCTATCAAAAGTTTACGTGGTAGAGATATACTTTCAATAGCTGATCTATCTAGAGATGAGCTAAGATCTCTCATAGACTTAAGCTTTAAAATGAAGGAGCTGTACTACAATGGCATCAAATTTTTAAATGTATTGAATGGCAAGACAGTGGCACTAATATTTGAAAAGCATAGTACAAGGACTAGAGTGAGCCTGCAGGTAGCACTGCACCAGCTTGGCGGAAGCTCATTATACTTATCTGCACAAGAGCTTCAGCTTGCTCGTGGAGAGCCCATAAAAGACACTGCAAGGGTCTTAGAAAGATATGTCGATGGTATAGTTGCTAGGGTGTACAGTCATAGATCTCTTGTAGAACTAGCTGAATATGCAAAGATACCTGTGGTCAATGCCTTAAGTGATGTTGAGCATCCACTCCAAGCTTTAGCTGATGTAATGACCATTATAGAGTTGAAAAAGGATTTGAAGAAACTTAAAATAGCGTTCTTCGGCGATGGAAGGGATAATGTAGCTCATAGCTTGATGCTCGCTGTAGCTATGCTGGGTGGCACAATATACATATCTACACCACCTGGTTACGATCCAGACAGGGAGATACTTAGAAATGCTCTTGCATATGCAAATGAAAGTGGAGGTTATGTTACTGTAGTGCGAGATCCTGTAGAAGCTGCTAAAGGTGCTGACGTAATTTATACAGATGTTTGGGTTAGTATGGGGCAGGAAAATGAAAGGGAGAAGAGAGTTAAAGATTTGATGAAGTATCAAGTAAATACAGAGCTTGTGTCTCATGCAAAAAGTGATTACATATTCATGCATTGCCTTCCGGCACACAGAGGTGAGGAAGTTACAGAGGGTGTTATAGAATCCAAAAATTCTGTAGTGTGGATTCAAGCAGAAAACAGATTGCATACAGCAAAGGCTGTGTTTGCATCTATTTTAATATAAAGACCTAATTTTTGATATCACTACGTTTAATCTCTCCTCCTTACAACCATAAAGGCAAGAAATATAACAGTTCTCATCTTTGTAACCATTATGATTGTGGCAGTGGGAATCACATTCATATTTGCATGGCAAGGTATTTAATTCTATCAACACATATCTTTCAGATCTATCTACACGAAAGAACTGCAGAAGGTTATCATTTCTTAAACAATCTATTAAATCACTTGCGCTTTCTATGGGCAGTAAAATGAATCCATACTGCAACAACGTTTCTCTAACTACTTTTGCAATTCTTTGTCTTTCCATAGAGCTTCACCTACAACCATGTCTAGGGATGCCTTAGCTAAATTAAGGAGGGTTTTATCACCACTAACATATCTCAGTTTACCATTTACGTATTTAACCGTTAAGACTTTTGAATTATTAAAATCAATGATATTGACATATCCTTTGGCATTGTGACGCCAATTCAATGTAAGCTCTATTGATATAAGATAATGGTTTTCTTCAATATCCGTATAACCACAAACACTTCTGCCTTTTTTATAAATCCCGCTGCAATTCCATGAATTCAATAGCTTGGGTATCATGATAGCACCATTCCTACTAGCTACAAATACTTTAGAAATTCTCCTATGCTTACCCGTTTTGCTCATGGTATCTTCGATCTTTATCTGTATTTTACTACCCAATTTTTAGAGCACCTTCAGTAAATAGAATTCTGTCAACTTTTTCAGAAAATATGCATAAAATGTCTTTATTTAGTTTCATAGATTCTAAATCAAGCCTTACAATACCCTTTACTTCAACAAACCTTACATTACTATAGGTCTTGTCCTCTAACTGAAGACCTTCATTATTGTAAAGCTCGATCTGTACAAGGCCCTTCGAGATTTCTATACATATCCTTGCATATTTCATAAAATCACCTGTGCACTATAGTAACACACCATAATAATCTAAATAAATGCTTGATACTATGCAATGAAATGCAATAGTGTAATTCATGTGAAATAGGTATTAGCGTAAAGTTTATCAGATTTTGCATAGTAGTAGACTATAGCCTGGTGTAGAATGTGGCAGAAGTTAAGAAAATCGAGGTAGTGGATATTCCCATACCCTCAGGATCTAATGTGATAATAGGGCAAAGTCATTTCATAAAAACTGTTGAGGATATCTATGAAGCTTTGATTACATCAGTGCCAAACATAAGATTTGGTCTAGCTTTCAATGAAGCAAGTGGAAAGAGGCTTGTTAGATATGAGGGAAACGATGAAGAGTTGATTAAACAGGCCATAGAAGCTGCATTAAAAATTGGTGCAGGTCATACATTTGTTCTATATATAAGAAATGCCTGGCCTATTAATATATTGAATTCTATAAAAAATATTCAGGAAGTGTTAAGGATCTATGCAGCTTCAGCAAATCCTTTACAAGTAATTGTAATTGAAACAAATCAGGGGAGAGGAATCATAGGAGTTGTTGATGGTTTTACACCTTTAGGAATTGAAAGCGAAAGCGATAAACGTGAAAGACATGAATTTCTTAGAAAGATAGGTTACAAGAAATGAATGAAGAAGGGAAAGTGAGTGTAAATATTAGAAAGTATGAATTTACTGTGTGGGAATCAGATAAATTCATAATGCATTTGCTTAGGAAGCAAGCAGAAGAAGTAGTTTATATAGAGAAAGAACTAGCACAAAAATTCATTGAAAACGAAGAACTATTTGACTCTTGGCTAATTAATTTATCTGATGTGAATGAACAGGGGGTTGTTATTGAGGCATTGGTAAATCTAAATGGCACAACTACATCTACAACTTTGTTTAAAGAACCCAAAATATATTCAGAATATGCGCTTCTTCCAATACCATATATTGCCAAAGCAGTTAAAATAATAGTATTAAATGAAGGCTCTGAGAGTGAGGAATTAGCTAAAGAAGGCTCTAACAATATCTACGACTTTTCACATGAAGAATACTACGTTTTTTTCAATCCCATAAAAATATTGAAAGAATTTTATGCTGTAATAATCGTAACTAGTAAAGGACTGGAATTCATACCACTGCCAGAGATAAAGAAGTATGTAGGAGTAGTAGAACAAAAGAGAAAAACTACAAAAAAGCTGAGAAAAAGAAGAAAAAAGAAAAAAAAGAAAAGGTAAAAGAAGTAAATAGAATTGTTAGAAAGCAATGCTGTGATTACATTCTGCTGGCTAGGATTATTGAAAGCAAAACCTCTCTTAGACTCTTAGATAACGAATAATTTCCATAACCTTGCTCAAGCAAGCCTTTCTCAATGAGTTTTCTAATCACGTATTTTGGATCTTCAACTCTATACAAAGACTTAAGTTCTCTAATGGCTGCAATAGCGCCTACAGAAACGTTTTGCATGAAATACTCCAAAACTTTTATCTCCTCCTGCGTAAGGTTCTCTAGCTTACTTTTTAACTCTTCATCTTTTACATACCCTATGATATTCGATATAATTTTGCTCTTCGAATTCATATTGCAGTCAAAAACCTCGTAATTTAATTCTGAAATCGATCAGATTATACATTATATAAACCTTAATTAAATTCAATCTATCTATATCCTTTAACTATTGTCTCAGTTTCAATGATTACTTGCATTATTTGTTTCGCTTCATCAGATAAGACTCACTATTTTCATATAACGTCTGATGGCATCTAACTTCCTCTTCATTCTGATGCATAGGGGTTTCTAACAAAGTGAAGAACATCTAAGACTATATCTTAATAACTAGTCAACATGGCCCTAGCTACTAATCCGCAGACTTAACCATAACACAAAAACATCAACAAGAAACATGGTGAAAAAACCAATAAATCTAACCCCATCCAAAAACAAAACCCTAACTACAAATAGATTAATGTTTAGTTAGTCTAACGAAGAAATGTCTTTGACTGTTTTTGAGTTTCATATGGTTTTACATGGATTTATGTTGTTAAAAAATTTGCATGTTTTGAAAAAGCTATTTTGATTAGCATGTTAATGGGGGTTGAGGGCAGAAGCTCTTTGAGAAGCTGTGTGTTCTTGGGCTGTTCTAAACGTTTCTAAGCCTTTGAAAACCTGTGTGGATGTGGGGAAGGAGAGTATGAAACAGTGCAGAGCTATGTAAAACCATGTGAAAGCCGAGTCCCTAGAAGGCTAAAGACAGGGCATTTCTATGAATGGCTATAGTGGAGAAAGCTATTGGAAGGTATGTAATTGATTTTTGAAAACTAGAATATAATGCAGAGCTGCTTGCTGAGAAATGGCGTTACTTAAATAAAGTAATTAATTGTAATTATTCATTAATTAGAGTCTTTAGTGTAGCAATTTGCTGTGGAATGAAGATATTTTTATAGGGGGGTTCTTTAGATTTAAGGAAACTGCTAACTGGTTTAAAAAGGGTTTTTAAATCTAGTCAATTATTTTTTGATAGAAATGCTTATAAAGGCTATTTCTCTAGCGTTTATTGCGAGGTAAGATGCGTGCCGTAGAGAGCCGCATACTCGTATACGGTAAACATGTCATGGGTAATTTATATGGTTGTAATGCGAGTAAATTAAGTGATATAAGTTATTTAATAGATTTAGTGAGGAATGCTGCAAAAGTTGGGAATATGACTCTTTTAGACATAAAGTCTTGGAAGATAGGGGAAGGTGTTAGTGTTGTTGGAATAGTATTGGAGAGCCACATATCTATTCATACCTGGCCTGAATTCAGGTTTGCAACAGTTGATGTTTATAGCTGTGGAGCATATACAAATCCTGAAAAAGCATTTGAATACATAGCCTCAGCTCTTGAAGCAAATAAGGTTGAAATAAAGATTATTGAGAGAAACTATGAGGCATAGCTTATTTTCTTAATGTTTATTCATATTTCATTTAACGCTATTACATTATTATTACTTTAAAGTTAGCTGTTATCACCATAAGACTGCCAAGGCAATTCATTGAATACGTCTATAGACTTTTCATAACATCCAGCAATACTATTGTCGTATAACTGTGCCTACGCCTATTAGTAGGAAATGATACGCTTTTAATCCTTTTGACAGGTAGTGAATAGGAAGAAAGATTATTAGAATTTAAATTATGGTTCGTAAATCATGGCTAGAATAGCTTTTGAGGAAGTATACATTCCCGATAGCTCCGTTATAGTTGCAAGAGTTTTGTCGAAGCTGTTAAAGCAGGGGCAAATAAGAGGAAGGATAATAATTCCTAAAGAATTAATAACGTACTTTGAGGTTATGGCTAAGAAAGGCATAGCCATAGGGTATATAGGGCTTCAAGAACTTGCTAATCTAAGAGAGAGCATAAGTGAAGAAATGGGAATAGAATTGGATGTTATTGAAAGTGGATTGAGGGAGTTTAGAGAATTCAACGAGGACATCATCAACACTGCTATAAGGGACTTGGCTAAGAAATTCGGTGCAAAGGTTGTTACCAGAGAACCTTTACAGCAATTAGCCTGTAGAGCTATGGGCGTAGAAGCTATTCTTGTAGAAGATTTTGAGGAAAGTAAACTATGGTTTGAGGAGTACTTTGACAGAGAAACTTTAAGTGTGCACATAAAGGAGGGGGCACCAATAATGGCTAAAAAAGGAAGACCTGGAGAGTGGAATCTTATAGTAGTTAATGATAGAGCTGTCAAAAGGGAAGACATTGAAATATTGCTAGAGGAGATAGTTAGAAGAGTAAGGAGTGGTGAGGGTGTGATTGAATCAGAACGAGCTGGTGCAATGCTAATTCAACTGAGGGATTATAGAATAGTTATTGTAACTCCTCCCATAGCACTAAGCTATGAAGTTACGGTTACAAGACCTGTTGTAAAGCTGAGTCTAGAAGATTATAATCTCCCTGAGAAACTGGTTAAGAGATTGAATGAAAAAGCGGAGGGCATTTTGATAGCTGGTGCCCCAGGCATGGGTAAAACAACTTTTGCTCAAGCATTAGCAGAGTACTATACTAGGATGGGTAAAATAGTTAAGACAATTGAATCGCCCAGAGACATGAAACTTCCACCAACTATAGCACAATACTCAAAATTCTATGCCTCATCTAGAGATCTTCACGATATTCTATTGCTTAGTAGACCTGATTACACTGTTTTTGATGAAATGCGTGATGATGAGGATTTCGCTATATATGTAGATTTAAGGTTAGCAGGAATTGGCATGATAGGTGTTGTACACGCTACTTCACCTATTGATGCTATTCAAAGATTTATTAGGCGTGTCGATATTGGCATGATTCCCAGCATAATAGATACAACAATATTCATTGATAGGGGGAGGATCTCAAAAGTATATGAACTTAGCCTCACAGTAAGATTGCCTACAGGTCTTAGAGAGGCAGATTTAGCGAGACCTGTTATTGAAGTAAAAGACTTTCTTACTAATGAACTTGAGTATGAGATATATGTGTTCGGAGAACAGACAATCGTAGTACCTGTTAAGAAGGTTAAAGGTGAAATAGTTTCAGGAAGAGCCCTAGATGTTGTAAGGAAATTACTGCCACAAGCTAATGCAGAGATTACAGGAAAGACAATTGTTGTGACACTTCCAAGGACTCTTTATAACTCTAATACATTAAGAGTTCTGAGAAAAGTTAGAAAGAGGCTTGATAAGTTAGGTTTCGAGCTGGACTTAAGACTTTCTTGAATTGATTATGATGGAGACTTGCTGTGGATAATGAAATTAAAAAAATAAAGAAAAGGGGGGTGCAAGCAGAGAGAGAACTTGTGAAGAAACTCTGGAGAATGGGATTTGCGGTTATAAGAGGACCTGCAAGTGGGTCCAGGATAAAGAAGGCAATATATCCTGATATAGTTGCCATTAAGAACTCAAAGGTATTTGTACTAGAGGTAAAGAAGCGCAAAGAATTAAGATCATGCTATCTAGATTCTAATCAACTTTTAAAGATAGCTGAGTTTGCTAAAAGAGCTGGTGGTGAAGCTCTAGTAGCAATCAAGATAGATTCACTAAGAGTGTGGAAAGTACTAGAGGTCAGTAAAATAGTGCCTCAAGGAGCAATACCCAAGAGAATTAAGGTAGATAAGGAGGTTATAGATAAAGCTGAAGAGCTATTTACTTACTTATCAAGAAAACTTAGTATCGGATTAGAAAAGTTTATACAATTTCAAGAATAGCTTATAAATTTGTTTAACCCTTGATATTCGTCTCCATCGCATCTCATTTATTTGCAGCTGTACCAAGAGTCTTCTACCTAGTTCACATCTTACAGCTATCAATATAAGTTCACAGGAGGCTCTCGAGTCCAACGAAACAAGGGCTCTAAGATCAAATTAAATCAAAGCTTATAAATTCAACCCCTAACTATAAAGTAATAACTCGGACATAAAGAAACTTAATGCAATGGGGTTTCAGAATGGGTAGTGAGAATTGTTGTATAATTATCGAAATTCCACCGCCAAAAGTGAAAAGAGTAGCATTAGTAAAATATAGAGGTGTTGAGAGAGGGTTCAAAATTGGAAGAGGCTATAGCTTAGGAGAGTTAAAGGAAGCAGGACTCAATAAAAAACTAGCAGAGCATCTCAACATACCAATTGATCCAAAAAGAAAAAGTGTGTATAGTGAAAACGTAGAGAACTTAAAAAAGCTTTTAGAAATGATAAAGGAACTAGTCGATGCAAAGAAAGCAAAACCCGCAAAACTCGTTACCAACGTTCAACAAGGCTCTTCCTAAGCATGAAATATTTACAGCCGTAGCTGGGTCTGCATCAACTGTAATAACCTGTGATTAGCTGTAGATACTTGAGCTAATCATTTTCTATGACTACCAGCACCTTAACCTTCTTCCCATGGAACTTCCTGAGCCTCTCCTGATAATCCTTTGGTGGGTATAGAACTATTCTGTTTCCAGAGTATTTCGATACTGATGCCTCGAACATGTAAACCAGGCTCATGAAACCACCAAAAATATAAAAACTAGAAAAGTTTATAAGTTCTGCTAACAGAAATTGGTTGTTGCTGATAGTCTATGAACCTCTCTATGAGGGTTTTGGCAACAGCAAAGATTGAGGCTGTTGCCCCCGAGGGAGGTGAGTCTATACTACTCCAATTCCTAAAAGCATATAGAGATGCAGTTCAATATATAGTTGATGGGATTTGGCTTTTGAACGATGTTCCATCTGAGGAGAAGTTGCATAAAATGTTCTACAACGAGTTGAGGAGGCTTGGTTTTAGAGCTCACCATGTTTCAGAGATTTACAAGCGTGCCAAGGAGGTTGTTGAGGGTGCTAAGAAGAATAGGGGTTCTAAACCTGTTTTAAAGAAGCTGACTGCAATGATACACCCACTAGACTACAGAGTAGACTTCAGCGCAAAGGTGTTGAGAATAGCTGTTTTAAATAATCAGTGGGTTGGGCTGAGGCTCAAGTGGTATAAGTATTTAGATAAGTACCTTGATGGCTCTTGGAGATCAGGGGAGATATTGGTTAGCTGTAGGAATGGGAAAATACTTGTCTACATAACATTTCACAGAGATGTTGAGCCCATAGATTTTAGGGCTGTTATGGGTATAGACATAAACTTTAATAATGTGACATACACAGTTCTAGACTTGAGTGGAAGTCTAGTTACAATGGGTGTTATACCTTTCAAAGGGTTGGAGAGGGCTCTTCACCTGAAGAGGCTTTCTGAAGAGCTTCAGAAGAGGTATCCAAATTCTTGGAGGTTCATAAAATGGGTTAGGGGGGTTAGGGGTAGGTGGCTTAGCAAAGCTAGGAACATATTGGTGGATTCAGCCCACAGAGCATCTAAGAGGCTTGTGGATATAGCCAGAGAGTATAGAGCTCTAATAGTCTTTGAGGATTTGGATAGGCTTAAAGAGAATAGCAAACATTGTTACAAGCTCTCATGGGAAAAGTCTTTGTGGTGCTACAAGAGAATACAGATGTTTACAGAGTATAAAGCCATGGTCTACAGAATTAAAACAGTTTATGTAAACCCATTTAAAACTTCTAGAAAATCGCCTAACGGCAAAAAGCTTAGATTTATAAACTATAGATTTGTTGAACTTGGTGGTGTGGTAACATCTAGAGATGTTGTAGCATCTTGGAACATAGCTTTGAAGGGTTTGAGGAAGTTAAAGCGTGTGAGGGGCTCTTGGGTTATGTTGAGCCCTGATAGCCCTGCAGATGAGGGTGTGAGAACACGACCCAATGCAGGGAACCCCGAGGCAAGAACAAAATATATCCACAAATATTTACAGCTATTCGCAAGTAATCGCCTCGGGGAAACCCGCAGCACCATATAACATAACATCATAATTCTGTATGCATCTCTATATGAGATCCTGGCTGTTTCAATCTATACCCTACATTGCTCTGCATAGTGCTTCAGATTTCCTACAATTCCATATTCGCCACCTTAAACTAAATTACTAGAGCACCTTCCTCCAAGACATTTAAAGGCGAAGAATATTATTGAATTGTTAGCAGTTGATTGTTAAAGGACAAAATTAAGAAATCTAGCCCTTATGGTTTTACATAGCTCTGCACTGTTTCGTAATCTCCTTCCCCACATCCACACAGGTTTTCAAAGGCTTAGAAACGTTTAGAACAGCCCAAGAACCCCACACCCCAGCTTCTCAGGGGGATCTCTTGTTCTTCACCATTTACAAACATTTTTAGAGTGCATAAACCTTTAACATCATTAAAATATAAAATATTATGAAAACCAAGACACTCCAAAAAGGTTCTTGTTCACATACTTTCTCATAGCTTGCCTAGGTGATTGAAGAACCTCATTTTGTTAGCTCGATAGTAACCCATAATTCCACAAAGGACTTAGTGTCTCTGTGGATGGTGTGGAAACTCTTGATATGACCATGGACAAATGAAGCGATAGAGATGGGTGTCAAGGGTCAAGCAGTAGTGTACTTTATAGAAGGTCAGAGCTGAGTAAGTTTTCATGAAGTAATGCAATAATACGTTATTTGGATTCTATTATTTGGTCTCTTGTAAATGTTTTTAATGCTTTTCGCCAAATTAATCGTATAACAATCTTTCCATTAATTTTATTTGGCAAAGGTATTTTTATGCTTCTCTCTTCACTTGCGTTAAATAAGCCTAGGGATATTTTTTGCATAGGAACACCTGTTTTGAATACTATTATCTCGCATTCATCGGCACTAGCAGAGCCTTCATTGATTAGTATTAGTTCTAAGCCATTATTAGTTACTGAAAACTGCTTTATTGCAATACTAGGATACTCTAATGTTGTGTAGGCTACGCAATGAAATATGTGGCGAGCCGATAGATCCTCACCTTCTAGTATCAATTTGCTTGTCTTTGTATCTTGTAAGCTAGTTTCAATAAAATTGAACCCTTTTCCAAGATTATGAACAGTAAAGCTATTGTTGTCACTATTTATCAATTTTAGCCTAGAGTTTCGCTCTGATACAATGCCGAGATAGAGTATGCATTCCTTATACTTTTGAGTTGTTGCATAAGGAGAAAGATCTAGGATATAATGATTATTCAAGTTAAGTATTTCAGCAGTGCAAGAAATTCTTACACTACTTTCAATATACTGATGAAACGTTATTAGAGATACCACATTAACTGTTACGGGCTCTTTTCCCTCATACTTCATTTTAAATAGTGCTTCGGATTGAGCTGTGTTGAGTATTTTTGATACATCGTATACAAATAGAGCTTGATAAGCTTTTTCGCTTATTTTGCTTTCTAAATGTGGTTTAAATTCTCTAGTTAAGGCTATATTATTGAGGGTTAACTTCCATTTGGTAATATTATCAATTTTATCCCTGCCGGAGATAGCAATGATTAGGTAGCCTTTGATTAGCTTAAAATTGCCAAAGACAGCCCTAGATAGCACTGAAGATTTTTGGGTATCCAATACCTGATCTTCAACTAAGTTATTTATCAAGAATGTTGCATTGTTGAGTTCTTCACTAATTCTGATTCTCATGATATCCAGTCACATATTACTTTATATGTAGCAGTCCACTTTATATTGCTTTATCAATATTGAATGTTTAACACATTGTCTATTAGTTCACAGAATTTACATATGTTCCTCCCTGGTGCAGTAGGCTCACCACATTGTGAGCATCTAGGAAGGTTTACAGAGTCCATATTACGCATTTTGACTAATGGTTCTAGGGCTTTATCTACTTCATTAAGAAATTTAAGTTGAGCACTGGGATCAATTCTTTCTATCTCCTTTATTAATTCACGTATCTTTGTTCTTAAGGTAGGTCTCTCTACAATATACGGGCACTCAGTTTCTTGGAATCTGAAACCCTCCATGTACGCTATGAATGCTGTTTCATATTCGTATATTGTCCTCAAAGGCTTTATCCTTTTAACGAGTAGTGGGCTATGGACTATGCTTAGAGGATGCAATTGTATGAGTCGCATAATATCACCTCTAAGTATGTTTATTAAGTAAGTCTGAACCTCATCATCGAGATTATGTCCTGTAGCAACTTTATTCATACCATGGCTTCTTGCATAAACATTTAGTATCCTTCTTCTTGCAATACCACAAAAAGTGCATGCACTAATTTTAATGGAGTTGCATCTCTTTATTTGAAGAGACATAAATTCATCAACACTATACTTAAGCACCTCCTTAATACTTGTAATAACGCAATCAATACCAAGCTCGTGACAGGAGCTCTTAACAAAGCTAAACGTTTCAGCTCTATTATAGCCTTTTATTCCCTCCTCTATCATTAATCCAAATAGTCTTGATGATGGATGGATCTCAGGTAAGAACCTCAGTAAGACATAGCTATCTTTACCACCTGAAATACCTATAAGTATTCTGTCTTCTGGTAAAATCATATCATATTTCTTAACCTGTTCTAAAATGCGTTGCTTTACATCCTCAAATAAACAGTTTTTGCAGAGTTTCATGCCTGTATGCTTCTGATAAACTATTGCCTCTCTCTTACCACACTTCGAACATAAAGCCACGCATTAAACACCATTATAGTAGTGGTTAAAAACGCTAGTCTTTACTTGCTGAAACCTCACTGACACTATGAATTATAACACCTAGCTTCTCCAAAGCATCTCTCACTTTTTCAAAATCTATGTTGAAGCCTTCAATTGTTATTGTAAGCGAAAGAGCTTCAATATTCATTTCTTTAACAGTTATATCAACGTTCTTAACACCATCTAATTCAAGTAAATGATAGGCAACTTCTATGATCGTAGGACCTTTCAAAGTCTTTAAAGCATCCAATACAAGCTTTGTAAGACCCATCTTTCAAACCACTAAAAGCTATTTAGCATACTGGCTATTTAATATTTAGCGAGATGATGAGTTACTCCCGTCTTGAGAGATGATAGGAACTTACCCGTCTGATTAGTTTTCAAAATGATGGAAAAGATTTGGCTCCCTATCCATATTCTGATGTATGCGCTGTCTCGAAATTTATGGTTAGGAGCTATCTCATAAATAAGTACTTAATCTCTATATTTTGTTATAACTCTGTATTGATGAAGGGCAATGTCCCGATAAATCACTGTGAGGGACTTGTGCCGTTAGTCCCAATACCCGTTGAACCAGCTTCAGAGGTTGCTGTGCTACTTATGAGGGGATGGGTAAGGAGAAAGTCCTAGATGAAAAGAAACATGAAATGATGAAGATAGGTGTCTAGGGACAAACAGGTACTGAGGG
>JAPWTX010000019.1 GCA_028275825.1 Ignisphaera sp.
GATAGTGCTTCTTATGCGCTACTCAGATATTCCTAGAAGCATTTTCTAGATTTGCTTGGAGAGTGCTGCAGATGGAACTCAGTACTTTGCGTACTGCTATTCTTGATGCTTATCATAGATATGGGCAGAGATTTTTATTAGTTGTGAAAACAGCTATAGCTATAGCTAAAGAGAATAGGTTGCGGGGAAGTACTTCACTGGGTGATTTCGATTATAAAGGCCTTGCTGAGAGATTATCAGCTTCAGGTTTTTCGTACAATCCATCGTTATTGTTAAGGATTTTGGAAAAGGAATATAGATTAATTGAGACATCATATAAGAGTAGCAATCAACGATGGTACAAGTTTAAATATGATGTAGGGTACATAGAGACGGCAGTAAATAGTTTACTCATAGACAAAGAAGATTTAGAAGATCCTGATATTGCCATAATAAAGATACAGCTCACTAGCCTGAGACCAAAATACTGGTTTAATAGGTTGAAGAACATGAGCATAAAGGAAAAACTTTCAAAGACAGACATAAAAGCATTTGAAAAATTTTCCTTTAGTGTCTTACCCAAGTTTGTCAAAATCTTAAAACATGCCGAAGAATATGAAGATACATTAATTGTGGAAATCAATACTATCAAAGAGATAATACAGCTTGCTCAATTAGTTGCAGAGAAAATAGAGTACGGCAATATAAATGATGGTGAAATTTATACAAATGACATCATGTTGAAGAAGTCTCAAGATGCTCAGCACATATAGCCAAACATTGACGTTGCACTTCTTCACATATTTCATCGCATACCTCATTTTCGCAGTTATCACACACCACTATGTCGTCACATAGATCGTCGCATTTTCTTGCAATTTCAAGCTTCATACCATATTCACCTCCGAGCAGTATATTTTCGAACAGGAGAGGAGCTATTTCAGTTTTCATGGTTACTTGCATTTATTTATGTATTTTGATGTGCAAGTCTCTCTTAAAAAGTAGTGAAGGTACATCGTATTCTCTCCACTCAGCTATTCTCCCAAATAGCATAATATTGTATCCTTGTAGTTTTTCCTTAACTTTTTCTAATGCTTCTTCAGGTAGGGTATTTAAAAATCCATATACTATGTTTGTATCACTATAATCCAGTACTTGCATTGAAGGTGTAAGCACTTTATGTCTCTTTAGTTCTGAATGTATTTTATCACCAATTCCTGGCAGTAATGGATAATATTCGGAATAGCTTGTTAAAGCATAGAGTAACGTTATACTATTTGCTATGGGGATTTTGATTATAGTGTGCACTCTAGAAGCCTTTGTTCCATGGAGATAAAGCTCTATTTTAGGCTCATCATACTTAGAAGATTTTTCATAGATTACATATGATCGGGTATAAATTGAAACATATTTTGCCTTATTTATAACGTCATTTATTAAGGCTGATATGCTGGGGTCATTTATGTTGCTGATAATCTTCATCAAAAGGTCTAAAGGCCATGTATATATAAGGCTCTTATATCTAAAAGTAAGGCCTTGTAGTGTGGCAATCACTTTGTTAGTAATATCTACTTTTCTGATGCTATCACGCACCCTTCTAATAGTTTCATTACCTACATTTAGTAATGCTAAAATACATTTGCTAAGATGAGGCAAAAAGCATGCAGTTTTTTTCTCAGCTAACTCATATATCCACAATCTCTGAACATCGAAAGGTGCGAATCCCTTTATTTTATCTATTATATCACCTTCCTTAAGTATACAAACCTCTAGATGATAACACAGAGGATTGCAAGTAGTGAAGAGGTTTATAATATTGCTGTCTATGAATATAGGTATCCTTGGATATTTGTAAACAAAATTTGCAGATGCAAGAATGCCTCCAAGAGGGTTAAAGTCTATAATTAATGGATTTAAGTTTCTATTATGAAGGAGTGTGCTATAGACCTTTAAAGCAGCTACACCACTACCTATAATAACTACATCAATGCTCATCAGAGTTTACCAACACAAACTATTTACTAGTTAAGATGATTTCAAATCCTATATCTGACTTCCTCCCCGCCCTGAAGTGCGAGGGTTCCTGCTATTGCGGGGAGGTTTGGGGCTACATCCTTTTCGGGGTTCAATCCCGGGCCTGGTCTCCGACCCGTTACCCCTATCCATTGTACTCGGGGCTATTGATAAGCTGCTTATCATCGCCATTGGCTCAGAGAGTTTAACGCTCATCACCAAGATCAGTTAAACAAAGAAATTTATAAACTTTTCTCTCCATCCCCACCTTAAAAGGCGAGGCTTTTGGTTGTAAGTATGCACAGAAAGAAAACTGAAATTAATCAGCTATTGCAGCACTAAGGAAGCCTCCTTCAAAATGTGTAAAGGGTAAAGGATCCTCTGTCACACTACCCTTATTAGATCTAATTACTTTAAGCACTTCTTTCACAAGTTCATCAACATCAGGTGGGTAACCTGAGAAAATTTTTTTGTTTCCAATAACTATTATAGGTAGGCCTCTTATTGAAGAATTGATTGGGTCGTGCCACAGATTTATAGGGTTGACAAACACTTTTACATTGAATTTCTCGTTGAGTAGATTACATGCTTTTACAAGGTTATTTAAGGCTACATTGCTGACCTCATCAAGACCTATAAACACAGTTATTTCTAAAGGCTTGTCCATAACCAAAAGCCCAGTTAAACACAGGGTTTTCAGTTAGATGCTTGGCTATGAAAAGCTAAATAAGAAGTAAGCCAAATTACGCTATGTATTTGTGATGCTTAATGTGGTTTGTGTATCGAAAAAGTCCTCTAGGAACTGTTGTGAAGGAGAATATGAAGGCTAGTTTAGGGCTCTTCAAAGGTAATGATGTGCTTAAAGCCGTAAAAACGTTAAAAGAGATTCTAGCGGCAGAGGTAAAGATTATTCCAATCAATGACAAATCTTTGGGTAGTTCACTAGCATTAATAGACCCTGATCTGATTGATGTTGTAAAGAATTCAAAATGTGATGCGAATGAATGCTATATAATTATAGTATCATGGTATGGTGAGTGAACGGTAAGAGCTTTCCATGTCCTTTCTGGTTTTGTTATATTCTTTGCATTTATATGCTTAGGGCAATCACTTATCGCTAGAAATTAGAATACAAAATAAGCTTTTCTCCATTCCCCACCTTAAAAACAAGGTTTTTAGTTGTAAAGGGAAATACTTTAGAGTGTAGTTAAAGACAAGTATTAGAACTATTGTGATTTCTTGATAATTAAGAACTGAAGTAGATGAGGAGGTTTGCACATAAAGCTTATAAGTAGATTTAGAGGAAATAACTTAATGGGTGTAAAGTTATGTCCGATGAAGGTAGAAGAAGGAGAAGAAGTATATTTGACCTATTTGATGACTTGTTTAGAGAATTTGAAGAGGAATTAGAAGAACTTGAGAAAGCATTTAGATATGGTTTAGGTCCTGGAGAAAGAGCTGAATTAGGCAAACCAATAATATATGGTTTCAGGATTGAAGTAGGACCTGATGGGGTTCCAAAGGTGTATGAATTTGGCAATGTAAAACGTGGTGGAAGAGGAAGACCAAGAATTGTTGTTAGTGAAGAACTAGAGCCCCTTGCTGATATATACGAGGATGAGGATAAGGTTAGGGTTATTTTAGAAATGCCTGGAGTTGATGAGAACAAAGTAAAGGTTGAAGCATTAGATGAGCGACATATTGTTGTGGAAGGTTCAAATCATGATAGAAAATATAGAAAGGAAATAGAAATTCCTACAGATGTTGATGTTGATGCAGCTCAAGCGATTTATAAAAATGGGGTTCTAGAGATTAGGTTGCCAAAGAAGAAAGAGGGGAAGAAAAGTAAACCCATTAAAGTTGTAAAGGAGTGATGAACTAGCATTGCTCATAATTCCCATCTCTATAGCTCTTTAATATGCTTATGCCTTCAGAACTTTTTAATATAACCTCTACCTTATCTCTTATTTTTCCTAAACTTATTTGATTCTCCATATCAATCAATTCCTTACATCTATTATCTGTAAGATTTGAGGTGCAAAGACCTCTTAAAGAATCTATAATGTATAATAAGATTGCATCAGCTGTTATTATACTACCTATATTTAATTGAGATGATGATACATATATGTTCATACTGGGGATCTCTATCTCAGCGTTCTCCCCTATATATATTATTGTATTAAGGTCTTCTGGTTTTTCTATTTTTAATTTAATGCAATTGTGGGTTACGCTGGTGCGTATCGTTAATATTGAACTTGACTTAAATCCGCATTTCTCACACTTAGCTGTGAGAATAGCTATGGACTCATCTAATGGGGTTTTATACATGTGCAAATATATGTTGATGCTAGATCCGCAGAGAGGGCATATGGAATCTCCTAACATAATTGGTTCAATATCCTGGCTTTCATTCATCGTGAATACCTGGTACACATATTTTATGCTGTAATAAGCTTTTATATGAATGTCTTAAGCTTACTAAACATAAGATTGTTTAATCTTTGTTGATGTGGTGATCACAAGGTATGTCTATGATTGGGAGGATAATAGATTTTTGGAATAGGTATTCAAGAATCGTTACAGCCATTGCGATTGTGTTAATAGCTTTATTAGCCTTTTGGCTTAGGTTTCAACAGTATTTAAATGTTGTGAATATAGGTATTGCTGCAGTATACCCTGAGGCAAAGCTGGATGAGCTTGATACGTTCTATAACTATTGGGTTGTCTCCTACCTTGATAAAAATGGTTTATTTTCATGGCCTACACTAACGAGTTCTAACCCTGTAACATGCATATTCTGGTACCCTTCATGTAGAAATCTTTTTACAACGGATTTGCAAGGACATATACTAACAATATATGCCCTTTATGAGCTTTTCAAACCGTTTGGAGTATCGCTTTACGACTTAATGGCTTTGATACCCCCAGTATTAGGAGCTCTTGGCACAATATTCATAGCGCTCCTTGTTAATGAAATTACAAAAAGCAAAATAGCTTCAATAATCTCTTCTCTCACCTATGCACTTTTCTTCGTTAGTAGAGAAGCTGCAGGTTTTACTGTAAAGTATTCGTTTGGCATATTCACAGCACCTTTGGTTATATGGCTTCATGTTAGGGCTTTAAAGACTTGTAAATTAAGGGACTTTGTGTTAGCAGGCATAGCCCTAGCTTATGCAGCGAGTGTGTGGACTGGTATCGGGTTATCAGCAATACCTGTCTACATATCCATGGTTCTGCTTCCGCTATTCAAAACATCTGCTTCAGTAAAAGAGTTACAAAACTATTTGCTGGGATTTTTTGCAGAAGCTACAATATCTTTTGTAGCTATGTACCTTATGCCAACATATCATGGAGGTAGATTTGTACTTGCCTTAGCATATTACATAGCATTAGCATTCTTTGCATTTTCATTTGTGTTACACAAATTACTTGGAGGCAGAAGAGCTACAAAGATATATACAGCAGTTATTGTGGCGTTGATAATCTCGGCAATGACTCTAGTCGTGTTATTTGATACTGTTCCAGGGTTCTATGAAGAATTTTCCAGGGTTTTTCCACTAGCCGGGAAAATAATGCTGGGCTTAGGTATAAGACCACCAGGTGTTGCAGCAACTGTTGCTGAATATCAGGCACTATATGAATTAGGTTCGCTACCTCAGGAAATGATTTTAGCATTGCTACTACTGATATTCATCATCGCACCTATTGCAATATACAATGCTCTTAGGTTTAAGGATTTGACTCTAGTTGCTGTAGCAGTGTGGATTGCACTTACGTGGTATGCTACGTATAACCTAAGCTATTTTGTGGATTACATGAAGATTGCTGTGGCCACCAGTATTGGGCTTTCACTTGGAGTATTACTAGTGTATTCAACTCCAAGAATAGCTAGAATTGGGCGCATAACAAAAGTAAGATATTCGTTTATGCAAATAGTTGCAGTGCTAATTGCAATAGCAATTGCCACAGCTTCGATACCTATAGCTTACACACAGTCAAATTACTATAAAAGTGCTTATACAATGATTGCAAGGGCTGAGGGGTTCTCTGCACCTACAACAGTATGGCTCGATACACTTAGATTCATAAGGAACAATACATCAAGAAATTCACTTATTATAAGTTGGTGGGATTATGGATACTGGATTTCTGTAATTGGAAACAGATCTACAGTAGCTGATGGCGCTACCATAAATTCTACAAGAATACATGTACTTGCAGAATTTTTAACAAGTCCATATAATAAAGCTATTCAATTATTACAACAATTTCATGTATGTGACAAGAGTGAAGTTTACATACTTATTTTCAGCCCCATTGACGTGTACATTAATAAAACAGCAAAAAGTGTTTATGTAGGGCTTAATGCGCCATCAGATCTCAGCTTCGGTGATATGGCTAAATTCATTAGTGCAATAATTTACCTAGGCACTGGAACGAATCCGATGAACATAGGCACAACAACTATAACAAGCTATGCAGCACCATGGTCCTCTATTGGCGGTTATGACATGCTTGATTCAAATAAGTGGATAGTCGTCAAGAGAATAAGTGTTGGGGGAAACACCTACACCACTGGTATTGGACTCAACTGGAACTCGTCAACAGTTCTAAATGCTACAATGACAAGGTTATATGCATGGGCCGTTATTCAGTACTTATCCAAGATATATCCATCCTATAATATAAAGATAGTTCCTTGGATTTTAGGATATGAGATATTGCAAAGTACTCTTGGGATTGCAATAGACCCTGCAGTTATGGAGAATATTTTCGATTCGAGTGGACTTTATGCAACATTTAAAGAAGTTAACCAAACAATGTACAGCTTAGCATATGCAGGCGTATCACAAAAACAACCTATATACAGCAATCCAGAAGTTTATAGAGTTGTATTTATAGCATTACTTAAGTTAAATGAGAATGTATACAAAAGTCTGTGTAGTTAATGATTTAGTTTAGCTTATTACTCCTCTTCCTCCTCTACTTCTTCCTCCTCTTTAACTTCGATATAAAGTTTTTTACCCTCAACTGCCTTTGTATGCACCTTCATATGATAAATTATATCCTCTGGTGAGAAAAAATATGGCACATTCTCAGGTATGATATTCGTCGGTTCTGTAGTACTTGGACACATCCTAGACACATTTACACATAGAGGGCATAACATTAGCCCTGTTGAAATGTCATAGCAAGTCTCTATTTCAACACCTTCAGATACTCTAATTCTCTTTTTAATCCATTTAGGCTCCCAAGTATAGCTCATAAACTTCACCTAATGTTTTATCTAGTGCGGGGGGTGGGATTTGAACCCACGCAGGCCTACGCCATCGGGTCCTCAGCCCGACCCCTTTGACCTGGCTCGGGCACCCCCGCACAATTTCTAAAAATAATATTCCTTAGTAGAAGCATTAAAAGTGTTTTTATGTTAGATGCAATAAGCTTTTAATTGACTATTTTTGAAGAGCTTTTATTATACTGTCAGTCTCATTAATGTTCTTTACAGAAATCACGAAGACTATGGGCTTGCCTGTTGGCGGAGTTTCGCTACACTTAGCTTTGCCATAATCATCAACATATGCAAACCTGCACCTACCTGATGGTGGAGGTGAAGAAATTATAAAGACTTGTTCATCTCCAGCACTTATTATGGTGAAACATATTCTATCTGTGCACATAAGCGATGAGGTCATGTTAACAGGTGTCATTCTAGAATGCAGCATCAAAATCATATCTTCAAAACTTTCAAGCTCTATCGAAGATACCATTACCAATGTCACACCACCTTACAAAATACATCAAAACCTCCAGAGTTTATAAAACATTGTGCAGTATAGGCTCTTCTACTAATTTTATGGACTATGGATAGCTTAAAGGTATTACAGTTGAGCATTACTCTAAGATGCTTGGTGCATTACTGATGCCTTTTGCAAGAACATTTTCCTTAGAACTCTATATTTAATTGAGCTATTTGTTTACATATAGTTAACAAAGTTTATATATATTTTTCGTGAACTTGTATTATAGAACCCAGAACTACCCTATCAGTAACAACTTCCTGTATCTTGACAGTCACTCTATGGCCAATTAAATTATGAGAGCCTTTCACTAGTACTACTGGTCCATGTTTTTGTGGATAAGCTATTAAATAACCCCTCTTTGTTGGATGCTTTTGTGCTACAATAGCTTTTATTATCATATCCTGCATTCTTTTCTTCTGCTTTTTATTGAATTCCACAACCTTTCTATATAGCTCCTCATGAAGGGTGTTATTAATAGTAGTAACATTTCTAATAAACTTCTCAAATGATGAGTATGGTATGGGTTTAAATCTATATAATATAATTCTTTCTACACCATTGCTCTCTAAGTCGTCAATGCATTCAATTGTCTTTCTAATATCGTCTTCTCTTTCCATTGGCAGATAGTATAATAAATAGACATATGGTCTAAGTCCATGGCTTTTAAGTCTTTTAATTGCATTAATAGCGTTGTTACATGATGAGGGCCTTCCAATGCTCTCCAACAGCTCATCACTACAACTTTCTAAGCCTATGTATATTGGTGTATCCTTTAGATATCTTCCTAAAATTTCTGCAGCCTCATCATTAACAAGACATGGTTTTACATTTTCTATCATGATAACAACTCTTCCAGTTGCTATAGCGCGAATCTTTACAAGTTTACCTAGAAATTCCTCTATGGCATCTATATTTGGTGGTGGATTGCAGGGGTCTGTTAGACTGCCTTCAACAAGTTGCTCTCTTTCATAATCAAGAAAGTCGGGAGCACTTAGAACAATTCTGCTAGCACCAATCCTTGTAAGTCTTTCAATTTCTTCTATTATCACATATAAATTACGAGAACGAGCAGGTCCATGAACCGTGGGCACGCTACAATAACCACAGCCAGGTGGTATGCCTATCGGGCATCGGATCCTAAGACTTAAAGGACCACTATGACACACGTTACAGTTTGTGCATATTTTGCCATTGCTTGTTTGTTTGGCTCTTCTAAAATTGCTACAGCCTCTAACAACCTCAACATATATCCTCGATGCCCAGTAAAATGGATATGTTTTTAAATCCTCTATAGCAGGTAATATATTAAGCTTTTCTTTAGGCGTCCAAAGACCTAATCCCCCATCCAATATTTCACCATCTTGGGCTTTAATGACCAAACCTTTTATTATTTTTTTCTCTTGTGAAAGTACATTGTAAGCCTCGCTCAACTTTGCATACTTAGAAAAAATGTTTTGCATTGTAACCTCAACCTCACCTTTAAATGCCATTGAGAAGTGCAGTGATTGCAGAATTGCTTGGTTAAGCGCGCCACCACCACCCAGGATCACAAGCCCTCCATTAACTTTATTCCACAGATCAATCAATTTCCTAGTAGCATGCACATCACTTATCATAAATGATACTGCAAGAACATCATAATTTTCCATAACTTCTAAATTATTTATGACGTATTCATAGGCATACAATCTCGCGTCAATATTATAGCTCCTAAATAGAGCTGTTACAAGCCTTGGACCAACACCTATTACATCTAATGTTGAAAATCTCTTTCCCTTTCCACGCGCATTGGCGTCTACAACTAGAACTTTCTCCATTATTCATCATCTAAAACTAGATAGTATTTTTAAAAGTTTCATCAAAGCAGCTGTTACTTCAGCAACAGGGTTTGGAGAAAACAAATCACTCATTTCACAAATCCTTGCTACAATACCAAGCGACAAATCATCTTTATTAATTGTTGTTTCGCCTGCCTGTACAATTATAGCTATTGAATTCATAACAGTATTTTTTACAACTTCGCTGAAATCTTGCACCTCCTTTCTGTTCTGAAGTATAAAAACAATTGTATCTATATTTAATATTTCTTTCAATTCTCTTAAATTTGCTAATATATAGAAAGATCTACCATATTTATATGCAATTTTAAAAACTTCTGGAACACCAATTTGTGCAGCAAGGCTTACAGGTTTAACTACAATAAAGCCATCAACGAAGTTAAAGGAGTATGCAGCTCTTGCTAAATCCACTAATCTATGTGGGCTCGATGGAGCAAAAGCTACAACATGTATTTTTGGTTTCACTTCACTACACCCAAACGCAATTACTCTAGACATGTAATTAACTATTTATTAACAAAGAAGGTTTCAATTAAAAACCTTGCTATTGCATATGATAGTGGTGGAGGTACGGATTCACCAACTTGGTTAAATTGCTGATCCTTGCCACCATAAAATATGTGGTCATCAGGATATCCCATGAGTCGTGCTTGTTCACGTACAGTTAATAGTCTATCTTCAAATGGATGTATAAATCTTGAAGAGCCTAAGACTGTGGGGGCAATTTCGTGGGGGTTCAATCTGATAATAGTCGGTATTGTTTTTGAAGCACCTTGATAGTAATACAACGCCTTACCTGGTTTAATCCTTGCAATTCTTTTTAGTCTCTTGTCAGAAAGAGGCACATATTCATGGTTTGGAATATTTGATGCTAATGGATGGGGTAAATTAGCCAAGGCCTCCATTACTGTAACAACTTTCCCTACAGGTTTTGGATTGATAAGCACATTTGATATAAATACTCTTTTCCTCTTACTTGGTGTTCCATATTTCTCAGCGTTAAGAACATTAAAATATACCTTATCATAACCAGCATATTTGAATTCCTCAAGTAAGCTGCTCTTAATCTCCTCTTCCAATATTGCAGGTACATTTTCCATAATAAATATTTTAGGTTTTAGCTCACCAACAATTCTTATGAATTCCAGTGTCAGTTTTCCTAAAGGATCCTTGTACAATCTATCCAATGGGCTAACCTCCCTATTCGGATTTGCACCTGTAAACGGCTCACAGGGTGGGCTACCAATAATGATATCATAGTCTTTACCTACTAAATACGCTATATCATGGCCATTAACATCCTTTACATCCTCCACAATAACTATAGCATTTGGAAAATTTGTTTTGTAAGACTTTCCGCAAGCAGAGTCATTATCAAGACCTAAAGCAACATTAAAACCAGCGTCCTGAAATCCCCTAGAAAAACCACCAGCACCACAAAATAAATCTATTACCCTAGGCCTCATGAATGATATCACGAAGTTAAGCTGTTGTATTTTTTCAACATTTTCAACAATTCCTTTAAATGCGTAATTATCTGTCTATTATCAAACTCTACAAGGTCTGCTTGACAATGAATACACTGAAAGTTATTTTCAAAGGCCTCTTCAAATGTGTATATGCTTAAATCATTGGGGCAAATATAAAATGAAGTACCTGTCTCATATTCAAGTCTCTCCTCTAAAACCTTAATGACATTCTCAATACGCTTAGAGAGAGCATTTCTCAGCATTGTTGTGTTTGTATACCACCGATAGTTATACCAAAGGCTATCTCCTTTTTGGCTACGTAAATAGGCTACAAAACCCTCTTGGGACATCTCATAGAGAAGCCTCCTAACATCATTAACCCTTATCCCAGTTTCTTGGGCTATCTCATCAATAGTCTTTCCATTGTCTGCTTTGAGAAGTAGCTCTATAATCTTTCTACCATCAGGTCCATACATTTTCTCTATGACTTTCATTACATCAGCTTCGACCAACATGTTTTACTACCTTGCATCTAGCACTAGGCACAATATAATATTTAGCGTCAGAGAAGCATATATTCATTTCACGTCCTTGCCACAGCCTATCTAAAAATATTGCCAAGGCAGAAACCTCTGAATGAGGTTGGTTTCCTATTGCTATATTATAATCTGCAAGCTCATAATATATTCTTTCAACTTTTTCTGCACCTACAATTACTAAAATCTTTTTACATTTCTCTATAACATCCTTAATTATGTTATCTACTGGAATACCATACATTGTCAAGTGAACTACACATGAATTCTCAGCCTTGAATTGCTTTACAATATCAATGGGATCCACACCATCAACGACACTAAAATATTTCCCACCCCATCTATCAACAACTTTAAGAATACTTTCTCTAACATTCTCATCCCTAACTTCAGCTATATATACTCCTAGAGCACCAAAAGCTCTAGCAACAAGAGCAACGTGAGTAGTAACTCTCTGGTCTCTATGAGGTCTGTGTCCAAGTCTTAAAACGTATACGTATTTGCCGAGTTCTTCAACTGTTGTGCAGCTTGGCATAATGATTCCTTTAAAATATCTAGATTTATATTGAGATAAGCGGAAATGGGTACTATGTTAAATATATTTGCATTTCTGTAAGACAAATATTTGTATATTTCGTATGAGAGATTTGATAAGGAGGTGTTATCGTCCATATTCATAAGGTCTAATTTATTTAGAGCAATTATCATAGGCTTTCCTTCGAAACCTATACTTTGCAGCACCTCAAGTACAGAATTTATTTCAGTATAGATTGCATTGAGATTTTTACTAGCATCAATAACAAATAAAAGAACATCTGAATTTCTTATCTCTTCAAGAACAGCCTTAAATGCTTCAATTATTTCAATTGGTAAGTCTTTGATGAATCCTATTGTATCTATGAGCACTATTTTAGAGTTGAATGAATTTCGACAAACATCTATAGCATATGATTTAGGTGTGAGTGTTGTAAACATCTCATTCCCTGTAGGTTTATTTAAATTTGTTAGTGCATTGAACAGAGTTGTCTTTCCAGCATTTGTATATCCTATAATTGCTACATGGATCCAGCCAGAATACCCTCTTTTCTCACGCTCAGTATTTCTTCTCTTTCTCAATTCCTCCAATTCATCTCTTATCTTAGCTATTCTTCTCCTGATGTGCTCATACTGAAAGTCTATAGCATATCTACCACCACCAAGAAACCCAGGTAGTTCGCCTAGCTTACTTCTTCTAATCCATTCACGAATGAGTGGCAGTTCGTGTAAAAGCCTTGCTAGTTCAATTTGTAGAATAGCTTCGCGAGAACCGGCATGCATCTGAAATATTTTAAGAATCAGCATAACTTTGTCAAGTACTTCAACACCTAATTCTCTTATTAGGCATGAGAACTGTCTTGGCTTTAATTGATCATAGATGCAAAGCTTTCTTATATTGCTATCTTCTATAATATACTTCATCCGCAGTAGCTTACCATAGGTTAAGTAACAATTAGAGTCATTTTTGCTGACCTCTATTATATGCTTAGGCTCATACCCCGCCTCTCTAGTTAAGGCTATGATCTCATCTATGTCTTCAACATCTCTCTTTTTGATGATCAATACAATATCTTCTCTGATGCCAACCCCCCATACTATTACTCCTTTAAATTAACTATTTCTCCTAAAGTAACCTCCTTAAAAACGCTTTTTTCCTTACCAATGTCTTCTTCAATGACAGGTACGAGGAGCTTTATATTGAGAGTCTCTTCAAGCCTTTTTGCTAAATCATGGGGGGGTCTGAGCTTCCCTCCCTCAATTCTCTTAATAATGTTTTCGCTGACCTTAACCTTAATAGCTAGTGTGGTTTGACTCCAGCCAAGTGCTTCTCGAGCTTTTTTAATTCTCTCAGCATAATCATCAACAAGCTCAAATCGTTCATACACATTTAAATTACGTTTGCCAGCATAGTCCTTCGGTTTTTGTTGAGGTTTTCTAATGGCAGTGTTTTGAGATTTTACAACATTTTCATTTGCTAATCTATGTTGTTGAGGTGTAATTCGGTTAACAGAGTTAGTGATAGGTGATGTATTTTTGCCTGGAGCGAGTTTATTGAAGCACTGCTCGCATATTGTAAGCATTGCACCATCTATTGTAACTCTATGAATCTTGTTACTTGTTATTGGCGTGCCACAGATTTCACAATACCTTGTAATTTCATTCCTTGCCAAGGCTTACACCTAAGTCAGAGATTATACAATTTGGAAAAAATGTTTTTAGTTCTGTTTCACAGCTATATGTGTTGTAGAGGCGTAGAGTATAATGGAATATGAGAATAGCACCAGCAAAGAGAATGACAGCTATATTGAGGCTCTTGTAGCAGATGCTTCAACGTTAAGGGAGTTGCTACTAAAGTATAAAGAGGAGTTAGAGTATTACAAATCTCAAGTAGAGAAACTCACTGCACCGCCTCTTGTTGAAGCAACATTAATAGATATATTGCCAGATGGCAGAGCTCTTGTCAAAAGCTCTTCAGGGCCTATTCTTATTGTGAATATACTAGAAAGTATAGATAAATCTAAATTAAAGCCAGGGGCTTCAGTAGCATTAAATCAGAGAGGATCGGCTATAATAGAGGTATTGCCAAGAGTTGATGATCCTCAAGTTAGGGCCTTTGAGATCATTGAGAAGCCCAATGTGACATACAATGACATTGGTGGGTTAGATGAGCAAATAGAGGAATTGAAGGAAGTAGTTGAATTACCGTTGAAGAATCCTCAAATGTTCAAAATGATTGGTGTAGAGCCTCCAAAAGGAGTGCTACTTCACGGTCCTCCAGGCTGTGGAAAAACATTATTAGCTAAGGCTGTGGCTCATGAAAGTAATGCAACTTTTATTAGGCTAGTGTCCTCTGAGCTTGCTCAGAAATTTATTGGAGAAGGGGCTAGATTAGTTAAAGAAGTTTTTGCTATAGCTAAGAGAAAAGCTCCATCAATAATATTGATAGATGAAATTGATGCAATAGCAGCTAAGCGACTTGATATTGGTACAAGTGGCGAAAGAGAGGTTCACAGAACTTTAACACAGTTATTAGCCGAAATGGATGGTTTTGATCCCTTAGATGATGTGAAGGTAATTGCTACAACGAATAGAATAGATGTGCTAGATCCAGCCATTTTAAGGCCTGGGAGATTTGATAAAATAATTGAAATACCTCTGCCCAATCTTAGGGGAAGATATGAAATACTAAAAATTCATACAAGGAAAATGCCTTTATCAAGCGACGTAGATTTAATAGAATTAGCCAAGTTAACAGAGGGTGCTACAGGTGCTGATATAAAGGTAATATGTACAGAAGCAGCACTTTATGCAATTAAAAATAGAAGGCTTCAAATAGAAAAGAAAGATTTCATTTATGCCATTGATAAGGTATTGAAAAAAAGGTTTAGGCCTTATGCTATAGAAGGTTATGTACTTAAAAATGAAGATCAAATAAAATACCACCTCTAGGATGCTCGGTAATTGCACTATGAAGAATTATAATGTAGCGCAATTACGTCAATGCAAAGCTACAAGATTGCAAGATCTGGAGTTTTTAATAGAACTTGTGGACTTCTTCTACGGTAGAAATGCGCATCTGATTTTCAGAGACTTGGACTTGAATAACCTTAGATTATGCTACTCTAAGGCGACAGGGAGGTTAAGGGTTATTGCATATAACAACAGGGTATTTGCATTTATAAGAGCCTCAGACTTCAGACTAATACCCCGTATTGATATGGCAATACTTTTGCACAGAGTTATTCCATATCCAAGACACCGGATTGTTATTGTCAATGAAATTGCAGAAGATATTCTAGAAAGAGGGCACACAGTATTTTCTAGACATGTTTTAGAAGGAGATGAAAATATAAAGCCATTTGATGAAGTGCTTATAGTAGATGAAAACGATAAATTAATAGGGGTGGGTAGAGCGCTTATTAGTTACGAAGCAATTATTACTGCTCTACGAGGTCCTGCTGTTCAGATAAGGGAAAAGGTGAGAAAAACGTGAAAAAGCATAGATATGTATTGAAGTTGTTTGAGAGGGATGCTGTAGTAGGAGATAGTAAAACTGTTTTAGTTACAGGGTTTCAAGGTTTTGGAGGTGTCGGGTATCTTACTGCAAGATACATGGTTTCAAAACTAGGTATGAAGTTGATAGGATATATAGAGCCTCCCAATATACCAGATTTCACATCTGTTGAAGATTATGGATTGAGCATGCCTCATGAAATATTTTTTAGAAATGTGAAAGGGATTAATGTAATTGTTTTGCTTAATAGAGTTAATCCAGATAGAAAATACTTGTCAAGCTTTGTACAATCTGTGATTAATCTCATTAAGGATTTGAATATTCAGGAGGTGTATCTCGTTGGGGGGCTCGATATGCGTTTTCGTGAGGGAAACGAAGAATTTAGATGGGTAAAGACGCGTGCTATGAGTGATATAAAAATTTTTAATCCATACTTTGTTAAGGGAGCATATGTTGTTGGCCCTCTTGCAGCACTATTACTAGAATTTGAACATAGAAATATTCCTGCTATTGCAGTATTTCCATATACAGAACCTGAAAGCATTGATCATAGAGCAGCAGCTGTAGCTGTTAAGGTACTAAGTGAAATATTGGGCCTAGAAGTGGATATCAGCGAACTAATAAAGTATGCAGAAAAAGTAGAAGAGTTAGAAAAGAGCATACAGGAAGCGTTGCTAAACACAGAAAGAAAAGAAAGTGTTATGCATACTTAACAAAACATTTTAACACAAATAATTGAAAATAATTGTCTACACATGTCTTAGCATCTCGTTGTCTTTATTTTCATGAGGATTTACAATACATCAAACTAGATACATAATTACATTGATGAGTACATTCAAGAAATACATCAAGATGTGGATGCCTTAGAGCAATTCTGAAGGCGCTAGGGTATCTGACCTCCTCCCTCACCCTGAAGGCTAGGGCTCCCGTTAAAGCGGAGAGGTTTGGGATTACATCCCCTTCGGGGTTCAATCCCGAGCTGGGTATCTGGCCCATTACCCCTATCCCGGTCAAGACTCGGGGCTATGAATAAACTGTTTATCATTGCTAGTGGCTCAAAGAATTCAATGCTCATCATCAAGGGCTATTGAGCAAGGAAGGTTTATAAGCTTTTCCACTCATCTCTGCTATAAATGGTGAGGCTTTCAGTTGTAACCTCATCTCCATCCCTACATCGCTTCTTAGATCTGCATATATTTGAAGTCGTCTAGACCTACTTTAGAGGCTCCTATATTGAGGTATCTGAAGAGAGCTTCGAACTCTTTATTCTTTACTAAACATGTTAGTTAAAAGTAGCTCTTCTCAGTACTTGTAAGTCTTTAGCAACATCAATTTATATAAAGCTATATAAAAATTGAAATAACCATTGAAGATGAAAATATGTAACATCAATTCTTATAAATCTATGTCTTAGTATCTCTGTGGAAGCTTATAAGCATCTTTATTACCCTTATCTTTGAAAACAAACTTTTAGTTGTGACATAAAATCAGAATAAAGTGATAAATTATGAGCTTAGAACTGGTTTGCAATATAGATAGTATGAAGGATTCATACATACCGGAGATCAAGATAGTGGAAATGAGTTGTGAAAATAATGCTAGGGTTAAAATGGATGTGCATAGAAAAGTAAATATATTTAATGTTAAAGATAAGGTATCGCTTATCATTTCGAAAACCATGCCACAATATAATGAAGGAAGAGATTTTGTTGCACATGGATATATAATTTCTAAAAGAACTGAGAATGATAATATAGTGGTATACATAAGCCTCTGGGGATTTTTAGTAATACTGAGCCTGCAAAATGATGAAAAGATAGTTGACTTTAATCCAACAGACAAAGTATATGTAAAAGCATCGCGTATTGCTTAGAGGTTTGATTCTCATAATATTTACATATGTAAATCCAAATAGATGTGAGAGCCAATGGACTGCCCCCAAGGGGAGCCCTAGCCTTCAGGGTGAGGGAGGAGGTCAGATACAAGCGCTCTATTTCTATAAACCAACTTGAGAGATAGCAGGGGGAACTTCTGGATACAACAAATAAGCATAAAATGATGAGAGTAAGCATATAGAGACAAATGTAACACTTCGGAGAAACTCTAGTGATATGGCTTGCGATATTTCACTGGGTATTGGTAGTTAAATTAAATATTAATGAACATTGTTATACAAAAGCGACAATATGTTGCTATTACTTTGTCTATCTGTATTTTGCTAGATCTTCATTGTTGCTGGATGTTTTGTTATCATTAGAGATTAGGAGAACCTTAATTCAATCCTCTGATTAATGATTTAAATTGTGAATAAAAAGCTTTTTATTCATATTTTTAATTATCGTAAAAAGTGAGGTGAAAGAACTTTGAGCTATAGCGCGAGGAGTATTGTTGGAGAACTTGCAAAAGCTATTGATAAGAGGGTTATAATTAGACTAGTTGATGGAAAAATGTATACGGGTAAGTTACTGTCATTTGATCAGAATTCTCTTCATATTGTACTTGGAGATGTTGAAAGCAGTGATGGAGTTAAATATCATAGGGTTATAGTGCATGGTTTTAGGGTTTCTGAGATAATTATTCAAGAACAGCCTCTCTTTAATGCAGAGGAATTTGCTTCCCTAATTCTATCTAAACTTGGTCTAAGATCTGATGTTGTGAAGGTTATTCATGATACTAATATAGTGGTTGTTTATGATAGAATAAAGGTTAGTGAAGCAGGTGTGGAAGGCTCCGGTAGCCTGGCTCAGAAAATATATGAGCTTTACGTTGAGTATATGGAGAGTAAGAAAAAGGGATGATAGGATTGTTTCGAAATAAAAGACCAAGATCTTGCTGGTAGGATAGGAAAGCTGAAAACTAAATCTGGGCACATTGAAACACCTTATCTTTTTCCTGTAGTGGATCCAACATTTAGAGATCAGTATGTAAAGCCCAGCGAGTTACTTGAAATGGGGTTTAATAGTATAATAACTAATGCATATTTGTTGAAGAAGCATGTTAACATTGTTAGTGATGTGCACAATTATCTAAGATTTAGCGGAGTTATAATGACTGATTCTGGAGCTTATCAAATACTTAAATATGGTGGGGTAGAAGTAAGCAATGAAGAAATTATACAGTATCAATGTGAGATAAAAACAGATATTGGAGTTATACTGGATATCCCTACACAATACAATGTTAGTTTTGATGAGGCTTATAGCAGTGCACTAGAAACCTATAGTAGAGCACAAGAGGCTATAAAGGTGATAAATAGTGAGCAATGTCAAGATATTCTATGGGTTTTGCCTGTTCAAGGAGGTGTATATATAGATATTGTAAAGGAATTTGCACAGAAATCTGTAGATGTATTTTATAATGGATTTAGCATATTTGCACTAGGAAGCCCAACAACCTTGTTAGAGCAATATTTATTTGATAAAGTAATTGACATGATATTTGCAGTTCGATCAAATGTGCCATTTAGTGCTCCACTACATCTTTTTGGCGCTGGCCACCCTTTAATAATACCTTTTGCTGTAGCACTGGGAGTAGATATGTTTGATTCTGCGAGTTATATACTTTACGCTAAGGATGATAGATACATTACGCGAAAAGGAACTTATCGGCTTAAAGAACTTGAGTATACCCTCTGTTCTTGTCCTATATGCTCAAAATATTCTCCTAAGGAACTTCGAGAAATACCCAAAAATGAAAGAGTAAAGCTTCTCTCCATGCACAATCTGTACGTTATAAGAGAAGAAATAAATGAAATTAAGCAAGCTATAAAAGAAGGAAGATTTTGGGAGTATCTTGAAGCAAAAGCTTACATGCACCCAGCTGCAAAGAAAGCTTTTGAGACTCTTTTTAAGTATCTAGAGTATCTGTATAAGCATACACCATATTCTAAACCAAATGTTAAAGCAGTTTTACTTGTTTCTCAAAATTCTATTTATAATCCAAAAGTATTAATCCCTCGAAGAAAAATCCTGTCAAGGATAAGTACAGTTAATAAAAGCATCATTATTTTCATACCTTACATCTCTAAAGACAAAGTCTTTATGAATAACTTCGTAAGTAACATCCTGAAATACGTAAGCACAGATACAGGTTCTGCGAAAGTGTACCTCTATTATCCAATAATCGGTATAATACCGTACGAACTACTAACGCTATTCCCATATTCCCAATTCGAAATTGGTGTAGAAATAACAGATAAGATTATCGAAGATTTAACATACATAATCTTTGAATCAATATCACTGTTAAAAAAAGATACATCCATAACGTTGATCTGGTGCAAAGAGATCTCTTGGCAACAAGAGCTCATCAATAGAATAATCAAAGCCATGAATAACTCTAAGCTACAAAGACATATTAAAACTATGGCAATCGAATGCACATGAATTATTGTGCCTTTGAATTCTAGGCTTATAAAAATTTTGAGCGGTCCATTCTCAACCCAAACCACGATGAAAAGCAGTTAAAGGTCTCTGATAGAGTCCTGGAAATTTCTAGAGTGATAAAATGAATGTCTAGAGAACTCTAAATAAAGGTTAATGAAAATACTGTTATTATGAGCATCAATAGATGATTTGCTAGAAACGCAAGTTCTCTAGCTGTGGATTTCCTTATTTGGATAACACTATATATTGCTTGACTACTTATGGGATCAAGTGATGGGTAATAAAGGAAAAAGTATGGCCATGTTCATCGAAAACGATGATGATGTTTTTAGATTCGCAATTCAATTACCTTCATCATCAGAACTAGTTACAGCTTATGGAATTTTTATTACATTGAGATATGTTAATAAAGGTGTTGATGATAACAAGAATGAGGATCTTGAAGTAAGAGTTGTTGAATCAATAATTAATAGAGCTGTAGAGACAAGACAAAAATATATCTTGGTGAGCTGTATAGGTGCAAGTAACGTTACTTCGCATCTGATAATACTATCAGAGGATAAAGATACTGTGCTTAGGGAATCTGAAATTCTTTGTTCTCTCATTAATAGTCTTACAAATACTTTAGTCGTATGTAAAAAAGAAGAATTGAGGAATGTATCTGAGTTATTCAAGCACTGTTTTACTGAGGTAACATTTCATAATCCCTTATCATGGCTTCTTACAGTATTTTCAAAAAGAATTGGAATCAATAGTAAAGAGCATAGTGTACAGCCATATCATCCATTACCTCTTGAATGGGGGTATCCAGATATAGATGCAAGTAAGTATGAATATCTGTTCTCAGTATTTAAAGAAGGGGATATTAGGCTGGGCATCATTCAGTCAACTAAGATAGTTGCAAAGTTGAAGTTGGAACACGTTCAGAAACACGTTTTAATAGTAGGTGCTACTGGTAGCGGAAAATCTACTACGGCATCAATTATAGCACGAGAAGTTTCAAAGGAAGGTGTAGGCGTTTTCATAACAGACTGGCATGGTGAATACAAAGAACTTCTAAAGAATTACAATAACATCATTTACACAAATCCTATAGAGGGAACTGTGCCAGAATTTCTAAATATGAAGAACATCATGGAACACGAACCACTAGCATTTATAGAGATTTTAGAGAGCGCACTTGAATTAACACCTCCCCAGGCACATATATTGGAAGAAGCCGTAAAAGAGTTATTACATAGAAAAGCCGTTACTTTCTGCGAAATTGATACATTAATTGATATAATTCAAAATGCACCATTAGCTGCTAGATGGGTTGCTGAATCTAAAGAAGCTTTAGTTAGAAAACTGAAGGTACTTTCAAGCGAATACCTCAAGATAAAGTGGAGCAACATGAAGGAGTTACCTGTAAGAAAAGGGGGGATTACAATATTCGACATATCTTCTATTCCCAATACACGAGTGAAGAAAATATTGGTTTCCATAGCAATAAAATCTGCTACATTAAAAGCCCAGTATAATGAAATTACAAAACCTCTAGTTATAGTAGTTGATGAAGCTCACAATATTTTTACAAAAGACAATCCTATATCCAATTTAGTTGCAGAGGTAAGGAAATGGGGTGTAGGTTTTATTATAGTCACACAATCGCCATCTTCTTTATCATCTGTGGTTTTGAAGAACACAAATACTAGAATAGTTCATGCACTAAAATCTACCACTGATGTGAAGACAATGCTAGGTTTGCTAATATTGAGAAAAGAATACAAAAAAATAATTTCTTCGCTAAAGCCTGGCGAAGCTCTCGTAGCCATACCAGAGCTTACTGAACCTGTTTTAGTGAAAATTGGTTTATTTTCAGATTAGCTACTTTTCCTCTTCTTCTCTCTTCTTCTCTTCTTTCTTTTCTTCTTCTCTTCTCTTAGCAGCTGCTATAACATCATCTATTCTTAGAATTAGTGTCGCAGCTTCTGTGCCAGCTTTTAATGCAGATAGTTTTACTAAAAGTGGCTCAACTACTCCAAGCTGTTTTGCATTGATAATGCTTCCAGTGAATACATCTACGCCTGTCCACTTACCGTCGTCTTTCATATGCTCGGCTCGTAGCTTCATCAACATATCAACGGGATCTAAACCAGCGTTCACAATAAGGGTTTCTACAATACCTTCAAGAGCCTTGGCAAAGGCCTCCACAGCTAACCCCTCTTTTCCCCCTACTTTATTAGCATAATCTCTGACATATTTTGCTAGCTCCATCTCAAATGCGCCTGCGCCATAAACAACCTTGGGTAATCTAAATATGTCTGCTACAGCACTTAATGCATCTCTGAGGCTTCTCTCAGCTTCATCTACTAGCCTTTCTAAGCCCGCTCTTAATACGACTGATACAGCTCTAGGATTCCTGCACTTTTCAACAAAGACCATCTTATCTTCTCCAACCTTTCTCTCTTCAACAAGGACACACTCACCCAAATCCCTCTCCGCTAGGTCTTCAATGTTACTAACTATCCTACCTCCAGTGGCTCTCTCAAGCTTCTCCATATCACTTCTCTTAACCCTTCTCACAGCCATAATACCCTTCTTAGCTAGGTAATGCTGAGCAACATCATCAATACCCTTCTGGCAAATCACAACATTAGCACCAACACCACCAATCTTCTCAACCATATCTCTTAATATGTTCTCCTTCTCCTCCAAGAACTTCCTCATTTGAAGAGGATCATTGATTCTGATTTCAGCATCTATTTCAGGCTTCTCTATTTCTAATGGAGCATCGAGTAAAGCTATTTTTGCATTCTCAACTCTTCTAGGCATTGCTGGGTGCACAACCTCCTTATCCAAAACAACTCCATAAACAAGCATGCTATCTACTAAACCTGCACCTTTCTTCTTAATCACCTGGACATTATCTAAGTCGACAACCCATTTATCGCCTCTCTTCTCAGCTACTTGCCTAACAGCCTTTACAACAAGATTTGCAATATGCTCTCTAGCGCCATGTACAGCTTTACTTGTAAGCGCTGATAATGCCACCTTCTCTAAAGTGGCATCAGTGTCAGGAGACTCTACATTAATAGACTCTGCAATATTGTGAGCAACTTGCGATGCATAGTCTAATGCACGTTTATATCCTGAAACTATAATTGTCGGATGCAATCCCTTATCTAATAGTTCTTCAGCACGCTTTAATAATTCCCCCGCAAATATAACAGCAGTCTTGGTACCATCACCAGCCTCCTCATCCTGACCCTTAGCTATTTGAACAAGCATCTTTGCTGCTGGATGCTGTACATCCATTTTATCCAATATTGTTGCACCATCATTAGTTATAGTTACATCGCCTAGTGCATCGACAAGCATTTTATCCATACCTTTGGGACCATATGTTGTCTTCAGCATTTCCGCTATGGTCAACGCTGCCATCATATTGGCTCTTAAAGCATCTTTACCAGCACTTCTTGATGTACCTTCTTTCAATATTATTACAGGTATTCCTGTAGGCTCGTATACAGGTTGGGGTGCCGTAGCCATCAAACTGCACCTCTATGACTGTGTATTAGAGAGGTTCTATATAAGCTTTTATGCAAAAAAGAACATCTTAAAAACTAATAGACAAAAATCCTGATAGCATCTTGTTATGAAGTGGCTTTCCATAATAGCATCTACATTAATAAGCCTCTACATGATTATACTAAACTTAAATTGTGACATAGCTAAATAAAGTGGTCGAAATGGGTAAAGTTAGGATAAGCCTAGTTAAAAGAACTGCTAGAAGATTGCTGCAGCTATACTCAAATGAATTCACAGAGAATTTTCAACACAATAAAGAAAAAGTTAAGAACTATGTCAAAACGCAGTCAAAGAAGCTAAGAAATCAGATAGCGGGATACATTACTCATTTGGTGAAAATTGAAGAGAAGCGCAAAGAGTCATCGCAACAAATTTCTGCATAGTTTTTGATTGCTACTTCACTTATTAAACTTAGTGTGAATGTCTAGCTATAGGGTGTCAATAATAGTAAAGCTAACATTTTTAGGGCATCTAAAAGATATTATAGGAGTAAAATTTTTAGATATTCAGATAAGCTCTAAAGTAAAGCTGGGAGAGTTTTTACGACTAGCTCTAGGCATGTACCCAAGTTTAAATAGACTGCTAAATAATGAAGGGCATATAACTGGAGAAGAGGTTCTAGTCTTAATTAATGGCATTGACATCAATGTGTTTGAAGACCCATATAGTGAACTGTATATTGAGAATTCAGATGAAATAACCTTTATCCCCATTACACATGGTGGTTTAACGTTGTTATTGGGGTAGTTATGCTTTGTATTTGGTAGTTTTACATGAAGAGAATTGTCTAAGAGATTATGATCTGTGCAAAGCAATACTCGATTTGATGAAATGTAAAGAAACACTGTGTCCTTGCATCTCAGTGAAACTCTGTTTTTCAATGCCTCTGCAAAGCATTGTTTTAGCATATGTTAAAACTATTAAAGCATTTGAAAAGGAGGTTAATGTGGCTAAGTATAAAGAAGTGGAAATGCTTCTAAAACTTTTTGGAGTGAGGCAAATAAAGAGTGTGATGAAGGTCTTGAATGACTATTGCAAAAAGGGTGGTTATGCTATAACTATAGTGCACATAGATAAAAGTTTGCTAAGTAAAGAGACTGTTGATAGCATGGTTGAAGTTATAACAAGGAAACTTAATAGTATTGGTTGCAGTCTGATAGATTATCAGAATCTTAATATGTATAATGATGGCTGTGACGCTGCTGAAGCATTGTTGCCTATGCTGAGAAAGTATTGCAATAATATCATTCTAATGGGTATTAGTGGAACAACTGAAGTGTTTATTTCATAACCACGTTAGTATAAATTGCATCAAACAATAAACCTCTATTGTTAGTTCCACATCACGAGTTTTAGAGAAATGCTTTTATTCTTAGCAAAGTAAGAAATCATGAGGTGCCTGTAAATGATGTTTGAAGAGGAATGGGAAGAAGAGGAAGAAGAGTGGTGGGAAGAGGAAGAGGAATGGGAAGAGGAAGAATGGTGACACAGCAAGCTGTGATAAACAAAAATAAGAAAGATTTTTTCAGGGTTGCTTTAAATGGCAAGGATTGCTGTAGTAAATTATGATCTTTGTCACCCAGATAAATGTGGGACTCCCTGCATACGTTTTTGCCCCATAAATAAAACCAAGCCGTATAAAGCTATAGAGTTGAGCACAGAGAAGCAAGGCAAACCCATTATCTACGAAGATAAATGTATTGCATGTGGTATATGTGTTAAAAAATGCCCTTTTGACGCTATAAGAATAGTCAATTTGCCAAGCGAAATGGAGGAAAGGCTCATACACAGATTTGGAATAAATGGATTTAAATTGTATGGACTCCCAATACCAGTTAAGGATAGGATTGTAGGTATTCTTGGACCTAATGGTGCAGGGAAAACAACTGCCATGAGGATTTTATCAGGGTTCATTGAACCAAACTTTGGGGTTTTAGAGAAGCAGTTAGGTAAGGAAGAAGTGTTGTCAAGGTTTCGAGGTACGCAGTTATATGAATACTTTGAGAAACTTTATAGTGGAAAGCTTAAGGTGATACATAAAGTACAGTATATAGAGTCGTTACAGCAGTATCTAAAGCATGGCACTGTGGAGGAATGGCTTAGGAAATATGATGAAAGAGGGGTTTTTAAAGATGTTGTGGAAAACCTTAAAATGCATAGCATGATATCAAAAGATGTGAGGGCTCTAAGTGGTGGAGAACTGCAAAAACTAGCTGTAGCTGTAGCTTTAGAACGTAGCAGTGATGTTTACATATTTGATGAGCCAACAGCTTTTCTAGATATTGGAGAAAGACTAAATCTGTTGCGTGCCTTAGATGAGTTAAAGCCAAGGCAAAGCTACATACTTGTAGTAGATCATGACATAATGTTTTTAGATTATGTCGCAGATCTTATAGTGATAGTTTATGGCATTCCAGGAGTTTACGGATATTTCTCAAATCCATATGCAGCAAAGACAGGAATAGACAATTACTTGAGGGGATTCTTACCTGCAGAGAACATGAAGATTAGAGATGAAGCCATCACGTTTAGATTTCATGACGCTAGAAACGAGGTCAATATTCTAAATGAAGCTGAAATGATATCATGGAGTCAGATACACAAAAAATTAGGCGCCTTTGAGCTTTTCGTTGAAGAAGGTGAGATAAAAAAAGGTGAGGTAATAGGTATTATAGGACCTAATGGAATAGGCAAAACCACGTTTATCAGAATTTTAGCAGGAGAATTAAAGCCTGATACTGGTTATGTAACATCATCTTTACTTAATGTAAGCTATAAACCTCAGTATCTAAATGTAGATGCGCTGAAATGCGAAGTCATTGAAGAATGCATAAGGAATGAGAATAAAGAAGCTCTTACTGAGGATAGCTGGCTATATACTGAGGTGATTAAGAGGATGGGTATAGATAGAATATTAAAAAAGGATGTGAGGACTCTAAGTGGTGGAGAACTGCAAAAGTTATGTGTTGCTCTGGCACTGATAAGAGAAGCTGATGTATACCTTCTAGATGAGCCATCATCACATATAGATGTCGAAGATCAGCTCTCTGTAGCAAGAGTTGTCAGAAGAATAGCAAGGTTAAGAAAAGTGCCAATATTTGTTGTAGATCACAACACGCTCTTGATAGATTATGCTGTTGATAGAATGATGGTTTTTGTTGGTACACCTGGCGTGAGAGGTTTTGGCAGAACTCCTACAAGTGTTTCACAAGCTTTTAACACCTTTTTGAGAGAAGTTGGTGTAACAGTTAGGAGGGATCCTGATACCGGTAGACCTAGGATAAATAAACCTGGTAGTTACTTAGATAGGCTACAGAAGCTTAGTGGCGCATATTTCTATACTTCTCACTAAGAAGTAATGCATTTACATTAGATGTTTCTATAGTTACAAATGTAGTCCCAAATATATGTGAAGAACCCGTGAACCTGTTTGACGTTAGATGCTCATCCTCATTAGTTCATGTTTACTCGCTGTATCTAGGGCTTTCTCTTTACCCACTCTCTAATTGGTAGCACTGCTACTTCTAGAGAGTATTCAATGGGTATTGGGGCTAGTGGAGCAAGACCTCAGCAGTTAGATGTATGCAAAAGCCTTAGAGCACTGCCCCTCATCAACATTCAATAGCAATAAATAAAAACCAGAGATTATGAATCCAACTCCTGACCATAAACTTCGAAATACTCTTTGGTTAAATATTTTTTAAATTTCTTATAATTAGTATTGATCATACCCTTTAGTAGCGGTTATAGTAAGCAAATTTAAATTCGGAAAATCGAATAATGTACATAGCAATATGGTGTAGAATATGAGCCAAAAACAGACTACAACAATTTCTGTAATTAAGGCTGACATAGGCTCATTAGCGGGGCATCACGTTGTTCACCCTGATACCATGGCAGCTGCTGCAAAAGTACTTGCGGAAGCGAAGAGTAAAGGAATAGTAATTGACTACTATGTTACACATGCTGGTGACGATCTTGAATTAATAATGACACATAGAAAAGGTGTTGACGCTCCAGAGATACATGAGACTGCTTGGAACGCATTTAGGGAGGCGGCAAAGGTTGCCAAAGATCTTGGACTTTATGCGGCAGGTCAAGACCTTTTAACAGATGCCTTCTCTGGTAATGTAAGAGGGTTAGGTCCTGCTGCGGCTGAAATGGAATTTATTGAGAGACCTGCAGAACCAGTGATAGTCTTTATGGCTGATAAGACAGAGCCTGGGGCATTCAACCTTCCGTTATACAAAGTCTTTGCAGATCCCTTTACTACAGCAGGTCTTGTGATAGATCCAAAGCTTCATGATGGATTTAAGTTCGAGATCTATGATGTTATGGCTGGAAAGTATGTAGTCATGAATGCTCCAGAAGAGATGTATGATATACTTGCACTTATAGGCACTCCGGGAAGATTTGTTGTGAGAAAGGTGTATAGGAAATCTGATAATGAGATTGCTGCCGTAGTGGCTGTTGAAAGACTGAATTTAATTGCAGGTCAATATGTTGGAAAAGACGATCCAGTAGCCATAGTTAGAGCACAGTCAGGATTTCCAGCCGTTGGTGAAGTATTAGAACCATTTGCATTTCCGCATCTAGTAGCAGGGTGGATGAGGGGAAGCCACTTTGGTCCACTCATGCCAGTGGCTCAGAGGAATGCAAGGTGCACGAGATTTGACGGACCACCAAGGGTTGTGGCACTAGGGTTCCAAATTAAGAATGGGCGTTTAATAGGGCCCGCTGATCTGTTTGACGACCCTGCATTTGATGAGGCAAGAAGGCAGGCACAGGTAATAGCTGATTACATGAGAAGGCATGGCCCATTCATGCCTCACAGGCTAGGACCTGAAGAGATGGAGTACACCACACTTCCACAAGTATTACAGAAGTTACAGAGTAGATTTGTAGAGTCAAAACTATATCAAGTTAAAGGACCTAAGGTTAAAACAGAGCTCTTACACGAGTAACATAGCAATGCATTACCTCATGTGTGTTGACGTTGAAGGTACCGGTACTAGCAATAAACTTCAAGGTCTATAATACAGCATTTGGGCAGAAAGCACTAGAAATAGCAAAAGCAGCTGAGAAAGCTGCTAGGGAATATAGCGTAGAGGTAATTGTAATACCTCCTGCAACAGAGCTCAGGAAAATAGCTGAATCAGTTTCAATACCTGTATTCGCACAGCATGCAGACCCTCATGAATTTGGAGCATATACAGGATGGCTGCCTGTAGCAGCGTTGAAGGACATGAATATCAAGGGCGTGCTTGTCAATCATAGCGAGCACAGACTAAGACTTGACGAAATTGTTGCTATAGTTGAAGCTGCTAAAAAGCACAACTTAGAAGCTCTAGTATGTGCAGATACGCCAATTGCTGCAGCAAGCGTAGCCGCTATAAAACCTACGGCAATAGCTGTAGAACCACCGGAGTTGATAGGCACGGGAATCGCTGTGTCAAAGGCGAAGCCAGAGATAATCACAAATACAGTTCAAAGGGTTAGGGAAATTAATAAAGATGTTATAATACTCACAGGTGCAGGAATCTCTACAGCTGAAGATGTTGAAGCTGCGATAAAGCTTGGAACTGCCGGGGTTTTAGTGGCATCAGCTATAATGAAAGCTCCAAATCCAGAGAAAGTAATAAATGAGATGGCGTTGGCTGCAGCAAAAACATTTAAAAAGTAATTCTTTTTTACAACAATCTTGTGATCCCTACGACAAATAGTTTACTCTATAACTTAAGCATGGACATAGCAAGAATAGTTAGTGATATTAGAGAATCCGTTGTAACAGTGGTCACAGAGATACCACATATACTTTCGCTATTTGGTTATAAAGAATTTACTGGATTTGGGTCAGGGTTCGTTATAGAGCCTGGCTATGTCATTACAAATGCACATGTAGTGCGAGGTGCAGCAAGAGTTATCACACTATATCATGATGGTGTTTCTGAGGAAGCTGAGGTAATAGCTCTGGATTCGCAGCGAGATTTAGCTTTGCTAAAAATTGACAGAAATATTAAAGCTGCATTGCTTGGGGACTCTGACAATATTAAGACGGGTGAAATAGTTTTAGCTATAGGCTCTCCCCTAGGACTTCCAGGACCATCAGTAGCGCTAGGTGTTGTAAGTGCTGTTGGAAGGACAATAGTTGGTGAGGACATTATATTGGAGGACTTGATTCAAACAGATGCAGCCATAAATCCTGGTAATAGTGGGGGTCCTTTAGTTAATGCAGAGGGCAAAGTAATAGGAATAACCACTGCAATAATTCCGTATGCTCAGGGGATAGGGTTTGCTATACCAATAAATAGCGCTAAGAGATTCATGGAGATGTTTAAGAGATTTGGAAGACCTGTTAGAGCATGGATAGGAGTGTATGTAGCACCTGTAACACCTCAAATAGCTTACACCATGGGTCTCTCGACTAATGAGGGTGTTATGGTTGTTAGGGTGATTCCAGGATCGCCTGCCTATAGAGTTAGGATGAGAGAGGGAGACGTGATAGTCAAGGCCAATGAGAAAGATATCAGAAGCGTGAAAGACCTCAGGGCAGCTATAGAGGAAAGCATTGACAAAGGTTATGTAGAGTTAGAAGTATACAGAGGAAGAACACTACTAAAAACAAGAGTGCCCATAGTTATAGAAGAACTCTAAACATTTTTACTCAAAATCCTTCACTATTAACGAGACACCCTCTTCTTCATTATGTAGGCACTCTTCAAATTCATAAACCTCAACATCATTTATCACTGCAAATAGAGCAAGATTTCTTAATTCATCGATAAATTCATGCACAGAATTCTCTAACCCACTAACACAAACTAGGATTTCATCTAAATTCAAATCTTCTATAAAACCACTTAACTTTTTCATCATCATCTTCTCATATATATATCCTCGAATACCAAATCCTCTTAAAACCCCTCTAATAATCACAAGATACGTAACCACGGCAAAATCCCATATTTTTATAGCTGATGGCCTTGTTTTGATGTGGGGTGAAAGGTTTATAAGTTTGGTATCTAAATATCTTTGTCTCTACGTGTTGGTAGAGCAGGGTTTTGGTGCCTCACCTACTCTCAGCAAAATGCAGATGATGTATTTAAATAGATGTGGAGGTCATGAACATTCCACAAAACGTAATATTTAGAACTGATGAGAGCTGACCTCCTCTCAGTCCTAAAGGGCGAGGCTTTCAATTGTAATACATATTCGAAATAGAGTAATAGAAGAATACACAATGGTGTTGGAAATTCGCTGAGCAAGAGTAATTTTTCTTGAGGCAAACTA